>CAZEGG010000260.1:0-5432 GCA_964511755.1 uncultured Desulfobacteraceae bacterium
GCTCTTACTGAAGACCCCCTTTATTCCTCCTCCTTCAGCAAGGATCAGTCCCCATTCCCCATCCTTTGTCATTGGATCCCGGTAAAGCTTCCTCAGGTACCGGAGAGTTTTCAGTGACCGCGGATCCTTGAGCAGGTCACTCAGTGTCCCGGGATACGTCTTTGGCCGGCCGGCCGGAGCAGCGTTGTAATAGGATGCAATCGCCCTTCTGATCCGGTCGCCTCGAAAAAGCAGCTCCTTCTCGTGTTCCCTCTTCGCAATGGTGCTCCAGTACTCACTCGCAGCGGTCAGTGCAATGCCCGATATGACCACGACAATCAACGCGCTGAGATAGGTGAACCCTCCGATCCGATAATGTCCGCGTCTCCACTCACCATTCATTATAGGGTGTTCCATCGAGGGCCAACAGATCGCTGCCGCTGTGAACATCGTATACTCCGGACTCATCAGATCCTTCGGGCGGGATCACGATCCAGCTCGTTCTCGAACGGGTGAAGGGATCTTCGGGAATGCTCCGTATATAGTGTTCATCCACCAACGATTCAAGAGTTTCAGGGTAATTTCCATGGTCGGCATAATACTGGTCGATCACGTCCCGGAGCACGAACAAGCTGCGTCTCAGGGAAGTTTCCCTAGCACGAATGATTGCCTTCTGGAAATTCGGCTGGGCTATGGACGCAAGTATCCCGATAATCGTCATCACGATCATCAATTCTATGAGGGTAAACCCTCTTTTTCCGAGGCCTCTTTTCATCATATCAACCAGGGCTGCTACCAGTCCTTATAGTAAGAGCCATCCAGGGCCTCCTTGTCGCTCTTTGAATACACATCGTAGACGTCTTGACCGCCCCAGGTATCAGAGTCAGGATCATCAGAATAAGAGCGGAGGCCCCACTCTCCGTCCTTGGTCATGGGGTCTTTGGGGATCCTGCGCAGGAACTTCTCCTTGAAGGGAACGGGCCCCTGAACATCAACTCCTTTCACCAGGACTTCCAGACTCTTGGGATACCCGCTCGAAAACGCTTGAGCGGGGATTTTACCTTCGTCGTACAGTTCTTTGTATTTGTCGAGTGCCCTGCGGATCACGCGCAGGTCATGTTTAAGCTCTATCTCCTTTGAACGCTTGTAGGCCATCTGTGACAGGGGCATAACACCCGCTGCCAGGATGGACATAATGACCATAACCACCAGGAGTTCAATGAGGGTTACGCCCGTGTTGTCGTGAAGTCGCAGGGTCAAGAATCACTATCCTCCGAAGGCCCACCTGCGATCTGCCACATGGATGTCTGAAGCGAATCCTTTTGTCCCTTTCAGTGAGGCGCACATGGAAAGTGCCGACTGGTAATCGCTGAAACGCCCCACAAATACTCTGTAGAAGAAACCCATCCCGGGTACATTTACGGGAACGAGAAAACAATGGTAATTGTCCCGGCTCAGTTTCTGCAGACGGGCCTGTGCGTCCATCCGGGTAGGGAATGAGTTCACATGGATGCTGTATCGAACGCTGTCGGGCCAGAAATACTGCTTGTTTTCAGTCTCCGTGAGATTCGCTTGTTTCTTGGCCTGTAGTTGCGAAGAAGCCCCCTCTTCCTTTTTCTCGGAGATCGGAGGAGCACCGGCAGGCGTCACCTGCTTCGGACCGGGAGAGGATTGCACGGCGTTTTGCGGAGGAGCCTTTTCTTCGCTTTGCTTTGGGATCGGGCCGGCCCGGGATGGCGTCACATGCTCCGGACTGGTGAAGGGCTGCGCAACTTTTGCCGGAGGTACCGGGATCATGGCTCCCTGTTCCGGAGCCGGTTTCTCCTTCTCTCCGGACACCTTCTGCATGTTCTCACTCCCCGTGGTTCCCGCGGCTGTATTCACCCCTTCAGGACCGGGTCGAACGGCAACTTTCACACCCTCCGGCAGGTTGGAATACCTGTCTCTCCGCTCCGCATAACTGGCATACGGCTCTTCCAGGGAAAACTGGTCCTCCTTGCCGGACCATATCTCCGACACGTTCTTGCCCGGGATGTCTTTGGGATGGATAATGACCGGCGTGATCGCCATCAGCACATCCGTTTGCACATTGCTTTTATCCAGGTTTGAAAAGAGATAGCCGAGGACCGGAATATTGCCGAGCAGCGGAATTTTCCGAACGGTCTTCCGCTCCTCATCACTGATCAAACCGCCGATGATGACCGGTTCACCATCCCGCATGGTCAACACACTGTCTGTCTTCCTGGTGTTGATGGAATACTCGGGCTGGTCCACTGTTCCGACATTCGCTCCCAATGTGCTGACCTCAAGACCCAGTTTCAACGAAATCTCGTCATTCTGGTTCACTACCGGTTCGGCGTTCACCTTTATCCCGACATCCTGATACTGGTAATCAGTCGTGACCGCGCCTGTGGTATCAATCCTGCGGTTCACTTGCAGCGGCACCCGTTCCCCCACGAGAAAGCTGGCCTTTCCCCCGGTTCTTATCCTGATCTGGGGGCTTGCAAGGGTCCGGGTATCCGAGTCCTGGTTCAAGAGGTTCAGGGTGGCGAGAGGCATGTTGAGGAGCAGTTCCTTATTCGTCATCTTTCCGAGGGCATACGCCGATACGTTCGGCGCGAACACGGAATCCGCGCTGACCTGCGGGCTCGACTCTCCGACCCCGAAAGTAATCGACGACGGATTCACGTCCAACCCAAGCTGTCTTTCCTTGTCACGGCTCACCTCCAGGATCTCTATATTCAGGAGGACTTCGGCCGGTGGACGGTCATTGGCCTCTATCAGCTTCGAAGCAACATCTATCAACTCTTTGGGACCTCTGATGACCAGGGCATTCAACTCTTCGTTCGCGATAATATCCTTGCTCTTAAGAATCTTGGACAGGAGTACGACGGCCTTTTTCACGTCCAGATTCGACAGATAGAAGGTCCGGATCTGGAGATCCTCGTAATCCTTGATTTTGGCCGACGTATCGGGATAGATGATCATTGTCTTATCATCCACCAATTTTCCGGTCAGGCCGTTTGTCTGAAGCAGGACTTCCAGAAAGCGCTCAATAGGTACGTCCGTCATGAAGAGAGTGACCTTTGTCTCCTGCACATCCTTATCAAAAATGAAATTGATGCCCGTGAGCCGGGAGAGCACCTCGAACACGCTGGTAATGGGTGTCTTTTTGAACCGGAGCGAAACAGGGGCAGTGGATTTGGGCTTCAACCTGAAACGAGGAGGGCGTTCTACTTCTTTGCGATAGGCGGCAAGGGCCTTTTCCGCCTTCTTGTTTTCCGGATTCAACCTGACGGCCCCTTGGAAAGCCGTCCTTGCCTTGGTGTACTCTTTCTCTCTCAGCAATTTCTCTCCCCGTCGGAACAGGGTATCGGATTGTCTGAAAGCCCTTGCTCTTCTCATGAGCACTTCCGCCCGCACATTCCCTGGGTTAAACCCAATGCTCAGTCGGAATTCCCGTATGGCCTCATCAAACGAATCTTTTTTCAGGAAGGCCTCTCCTCGAGTCATGTGATCCAAGGAAGCATTTGTCTTTGCCCGCGTGAGCAGGAGTTTGATCTGAGGGTCCGAAGGGTTCTTTTTCTGGGCTTCCTGCAGAACCTGCACGCTCTTGTCCCAATCACCGGCATAACCGAGAGCCTTTCCTTTTTCAAGGTCCTGTGAGGTGGTAGCGCACGCCTGCAGCCAGAGCCCGGCAGACATGATAAGCGCGAGCACAATGTATCTTCTGAACCCTCCAACCACGATGTAAGCCATAACGGCCTCCCTTAACCTAGCCTCTACCCATACCCGGATTGGAAACCCGGTCGTGCCCTGAATCCCCTGTGCATGGATACAACCTTCCGGAAATCCTCCTAAAAGTCGCTCAAATCGATGTGAATGTCCTGCTGGATCTCTTCAGCCCATAAATCCAGTGAGTTGCTGGTAATGCTTTTAACCAGGTACTTATTATCGATTTTGTCCCCTGCCTGCACGATGAACACATCTTTGCCCCTCTCCAGGAAGAGCATATTCTTGTCTCCCTCCCGGCAGGAACCGAATACCCGAAACCTGCTCAATTCCCTCTGTACCCGGGCCCTTGGATCTTCCTCGGCAGGCTCTGACTTCTTTTGGGGTGGTTTCGCAGCCACGACTGCCGGCAGTTTTTTCGCTTGTCCGTTTTCCTCCGGTCCGGAAAAAGGGTCATGGATCACCTCGCCATGGTGATGCGGAGACTTTGAGTAGACTGCCAGCATAACCTCCGGGCATTTCAGCAGATGGTCTTCCCCCTTCGCAGTATTCTGTTTGACGATGACCGTTTTCCGGTTTCCGCTGTACGTCAACCGGGACACTCTCTGCTGACGGTATGGATGCGTGATCCGATACGCGAGAGAGAATACAAATACAAGCACCAGTATGGTGAGCGCAACTTTCTTTTTTTTCATTTGAAATAGGTCGACATTTCCAGCTTCATATCCACCGTCCCCGGAAGCCTGGACACCCTCTTGAAAGAAAGATGATCAAGACAAAAAAGGCTCGGTGAATTCTGGAGAGCGGCTATAAACGCTTTCAGCTGAGAATATTTTCCCTGCACGCTGAAGGAACTGGCGTACCTCCATAACTTCATCGGGCCCGCCTGTTCCGGCTTGAACGTGATTCTTTGCATCCGCAATCCGTTCTGACGAAGAAGGTCGTGGATCTCCCTTACCCTCTCCACAAATTTTTCTTTCGGGGGTAATTTGTCCTTGAACACCTTCAACTCAATTTCTGCGATCCTGTACCGGGCGATTTCATCCCTCTCACGGGGCACATCGGGGTTTCTTTTCTTGCTGTACAAGATCTGCAGGTTTGCAATATGATTTCTCTGCGGCTGAATCACTGCCAGGTAAGACACCAGATTGACCAACAAAATCAGCGCGCAGCCCGCCCAGAGGAAGCGGTTGAAACGAAGGGCTCTGATGATCCTTTGAAGTTTCATTTTTCCTATTTCCGGGCTGTCAAAGGCCCGAAACGCCCTTCTCTTGAGTTAAGGTTTCCTGCAAGATCTTCCCCTGTCCTTCGTACTCCTTACTGCTGCAAAGCTCTTGGATGTTCAGCTTGCTCGTTATCTCGAAACGCATCCCGCCCTCGGAGGTGTCGGCAGAATTATTTTTCCCTTGTTCTTTCACGCTCAACTGGGTCAGGAGATTTCTCTCAAATATACCTGTCTTCTTCAGGCGGGACAAAACCAGGTCGATTTGTTCCGAAGACTTGGCCACCCCATCCATCCGAACGCTCTGGAAGTCTTCTCCCACGGTGAGATCTTCCAAGACGATGCCGGCAGGCACGCTGGTCTCGACGGCATCCAGGAACCTGTCCCACGGGAAAGCATCCTTTGCGATGATCCTGTTCACAAACATGGTCCCTTCCCGGATGGACTGCATTTCTTCTCCTTTGATTTTCTCCCGCACATTTTCCCGGGCCTTCTTGCT
>CAZEGG010000261.1:0-5425 GCA_964511755.1 uncultured Desulfobacteraceae bacterium
GGTTCAGGGCCATTTTCGACAATATGAAGACCGGGGTGATGGTGTATGAAACCGGAAAGGACGGAGAAGAATTTACATTGGTGGATCTGAATCAATCTGCTCAGAAAATCGAGCACATTGAGAAAAGTGATGCGCTTGGAAGAAGTGTCAGCGCTCTCTTCCCTGAATATGCTTCCCACGGACTTCTCGAAGTATTCAAGAGGGTTTGGACGACAGGTCAAAATGAACACGTTGACCCGGTATACTCTGAAAGCAGTATGTCTTCAGGATGGCGAGAATATGATGTCTACCGGCTTCCGTCGGGAGAGATAGTGAGCCTTTTTGTGGATCTCACCGAGGAGAAGCGTGCGGAGGAGGAACAGCGCGCTTTGCAGGAACGTTTTCTCAATGCGCAGAAGCTGGAATCGCTGGGACGGCTCGCAGGAGGGGTCGCACATAATTTCAGAAATATTCTTCAGGCTATTCTGGGAAACATGGAATTTTTGGAAATGGTCTATGCTGATATGCCGGAAGTGAAAGACACCGTAAAGAACATCGATAACTCCGTCTCCAAAGGTGTCGATCTGGTCAACAGCCTGCTCCAGTTTTCAAAGGCCGGCACTGAGGTCAAACCAGTTGTCACTGATCTTTCCCAAGTCATCCAGGAAACATACCAAATCGTGGAGCGCCTTTTTGACAAAAAGATTCAGGTTTCTGTGGATGTGGAAGACGGCCTGTTTTTGAAAGGGAATCGTTCACTCCTTGGCCAGGTATTCATGAATCTCTTTACGAATGCCAGAGATGCCATGCCCGGCGGCGGCCGGTTGCTTGTGCAGGCCAGAAAGGAGGGTGATGAGATATTGGCGGTGGTGTCTGATACGGGATACGGGATGGATAAAAAGACCCTGGAGCAGATATTTGATCCTTTTTTCACCGGAAAAGAGGTCGGAAAAGGCACCGGCCTCGGGCTCTCCACAGTTCATGGTATTGTGGAAGAACACGGGGGAAAAATATCTGTTTCCTCGTCCCCGGGAAAAGGGACAACCTTCAAGATCAGATTCCCTCTGGCAAAGGGTGGGACCGGAACGAAAAGGGAATCGGAGAAATCCATTATTCCGGGAAAAGGCCAGAAGATACTGGTTGTCGATGATGAATCCGGCTCTCTTGCAGCTTTGGTAGGGATGACGCAGAGCCTGGGGTACATGGTCGCCGGCGTGGCAAGGTCCATTGAAGCTGTTAAGCAATACTCGGAATTTCAGCCTGATGCAGTGCTCATGGATCGGAACATGCCGGGCATGGATGGCATTTCATGCATCCGGGAAATGTTGCGTCTGGACAAGAATGCCAAAATTGTCATTGTGTCGGGATATGAATCGTCAGGACCGAACGGTATTGATGAAGACGTGAAAAAGCTGATCAAGGGATACCTTACAAAACCGTGTGGCTTGGAGGAATTAAGCCTGGTTTTGTCGGAGATACTCGAAGCATAACGCAGGAGGACTCAACCACCATGGAGACCAGAAAAAATGTCCTGGTCATAGAGAGAAATTCCGTCACATTGAAACGGTTGGATGACAAACTGGACCGCCTGGGTTTTCCATTCAGATGTGCGGGCGCCCCGGAAATGACAATGGAACAACTGGAGGCGCTTGTCCCCGATATGGCGATCATCGGACCGACCGTGGATGAGGAGGCCTGCCTCCAATGCATGCAGAAGCTGAAGATAATACGGCCCGGAATGTCCATCTTACTCTGTTGTAGCGAGAAGGAATTCCAGAAAAATGTTCTTCATATCCCGTACAGCGGCGTCCACTGTTTTGATCCGGACCTCTCTCTCGATGCGCTGTCCACGATTCTCAGAGAGGCCATACGAGTCGGCGAAGAGAGCGAAAGCCTGCCCGATTTCCCTCTGATTGTGGGCAGGAGCAGGGAGATCCGCCGGATCAGGGAAAAAATCGGGACTGTGGCGGACAAGGACATCACGGTGCTCATAACCGGCGAAAGCGGGACTGGAAAAGAGCTCATTGCCAGGTCGCTTCACTACTATTCGAGCCGGAACCGGGGGCCCCTCATCAAGATCAATTGCGGTGCCCTTCCCGATGAATTGCTGGAAAGTGAAGTCTTTGGATTCCAGAAAGGAGCATTTACCGGTGCTCACAAGGATAAACCGGGGCGTCTCGAATTGGCGCACGGCGGGACCCTCTTCGTGGATGAAATAGGAGACCTTTCTCTTTCACTGCAGGTCAAATTTCTCCAGGTTCTCGAGGACAAAGCCTTTTCAAGGCTTGGCGGTGTCCGGGACAGAGCCGTGGACACGCGAGTTGTAGCCGCCACCAATAGAGACCTGTCCCGCAAAGTGAGAGAGGGAAGTTTTCGGAAAGATCTTTTTTTCAGGCTTAATGTCATGCACATAGAGGCTCCCCCACTCCGAGACCGAAGGGAAGATATCCCCATGATGGCAGACTATTTCATGCACAAGTATTGCTTTGAATTCAGGAAAGGCCCGCTGAAACCCCCCGACAGAATTTTGAACGCCCTCAAAACGTATCCCTGGCCGGGGAATGTGCGGGAACTGGAAAATGTGATCCGCAGAGTCATTGTCCTGAAGGACTGGGACGCCGCGTTGCATGATATCGGGAGGTCGGAGACCGCAAGCAGTCGAAGGACCTCACCTTTTTCAAAGGCACTCGGGAACATCCGGCCCTGGGGTGATGGAAAGATAGACAAGTATTTCAGAAAGCCGAATACTTCGTTGAAAAAGATTACCAGGGCATACGTGGGAGAAGTTGAGCAGAAGGCCATTTCTCAGGCCCTTCGAGAGAGCAACTGGAACCGGAAAAAGGCAGCAGAATCCCTGGGGGTGAGCTACAAAACTCTTCTCAACCGTATTGAAGAGTTGAACATAAGACCCTGAAAGGGGTACTTTCCGGGCTGTCACAAGGCTGGAGAAATTTTTCTGGGAAGAACGACTGCGGCTTTCTTCGGGAGAAAACGTGGAATTCAGGACTATCGAGTACGAGAACGTGGAAAAAGGGATCGGCCTCCTGTCGTTGAACCGCCCCAGAAGATACAACACGGTGAATCAGGAAATGATGACAGAACTTGAAGCTTTCTGGGCCGAGAGGCTGCACGATCTGGATACCCATGTCATTGTGCTCAGGGGGAAAGGAAAGAGAGGATTCTGTGCCGGTCTTGACATGAAGGAGACTATGGGGCTTGTTCCTTCAATGAATGCAGATACGTTCTATCGATTCCAGGCCAGGCTCGCGCGTTTGAATCTGGCGATGAGGAGGACCCCGCAGCCTGTCATCGCGGCAATTCAGGGAGCGGCTGTGGGTCTGGGGTTCAGTTTCGCCCTCGCGTCCGATGTGCGCGTATTGACCCATGATGTCAGATTTGCCGCCGCGTATATCAATGTGGGTCTGGGCGGTGCCGATATGGCGTGCAGCTATTTCCTGCCGCGTCTCATCGGCGCCGGCCGGGCTTATGAGTTCATGCTCACCGGGAACTATATGTCCGCTGAAGAGGCGATGAATCTAGGTCTTGCCAGCCGTCTGGTCAAGGAGGATGAGATGCTTGAAACCGCAATGGACCTCGCCCGGACAATGAACAACAAGAATCCCATGGGTCTCAGGTTGACCAAGGAGGCTATCAATATGAACATTGATGCGGGCGGACTGGAGCAGGCCCTGCAGATGGAAGACAGGAATCAGACGCTTCTTCTTCTTCGAGGCATAATTGATGGCGGCAGGAATTCACGCTATTTTTGAGCATGGGCGATGCTCCTGCTGCGATTTCAGGAAGAAGCGCGATGGAAAATCATGGACATTGAGCGATGTTATAAAATCCTGGAGGTTGATCCGGATTCATCCCTGGAGGAGGTGAGACAGGCGTACAGAGACAGCGTGAGTATCTGGCACCCGGACCGGTTTGGAGGAAGCAATCCTCGCCTGGTACGAAAGGCGGAGCAGAAATTGAAAGAGATCAATGAAGCCTATGAGACTCTGATTTCATCCCTGTCGGGACCCGGGAAGACAGACCGTCGCAAGGACGAGCATGATGCATCCGGAGCCTCCAGAGAGAACCGGCAACCTCCCGGTGGAAAAAGCAGAAGAGACCATGACAGCGCTTTTTCTTCAAGAACCGAAGCTGTTGCGGAAGCGGGAACCAGAATGCTGTTAACCGCATCATCGCAACTGATGAACATGCTCCGACGTTGGATTGACGCAGATAGGGCATGATTATCCTTAGGGCGAGTCAGAGACCGCGCTCAGCGGAAGTCAGCGACCAAAGGCTCTGCCGTGATACTCCCGCGGAGAATCCAGGAGTCAGAATCCAAGAATGAAGCCTTCGCTTACCGCCCAACCAAATAGTACAGATTTTCTGGAGCGAAGCGACTTCAAAATTCTTCTGGCTCCTGTTTCCTGACTTCTGAATTCCCTGTCTCGTTGCCTATTTTGGCGCCCGTGGCCTCTTTCAGGAACAACCTAAGGCCCGGTCGTCCTCCGGGATATCTACTCTTCATGATCTTGCATATCACCCTGGAATTCAGAGAGGAATGCCCTTAACTTCGGACGAACATACACGCTGCTCAGATCGAATTTGGCTACAGCCTGTCCGAGTGTCCGGAGTTTTTCCTCTTTTCGGATGCCCTTGTTAATGATGAGAATATACCGTTCGCCTAGCCGGCAAAGTCCCCCGGGAGAAAAGAAAACTTCGTTTTCTATAGTCTCATAGCGGATTTCGATGCCGAGCGAATCGGCCAGGCTCTCCAGCTGGTGAAGGAGAATATCCTCGTCCATGATGCTCACATCCTGAGAATTTCAATATCATCACTTTTGCGATCATAGCACAAATGACATGAACGCTCCAGTTATCCGTCAGGATCGTTTCTGTCTTCTTTCCGACTCAGGGCGCCTTGCTGAACAGCTGTCAGCACCCTCAGAGCGAGGCTCCGTCGTATCCGCAGAAAGTTCTCTGTGTCCCTTCACTCCGCAGCTTTAAGACACCATGGAAAGGCGCATTAAACAGCAGGGGGGGCAGGAAGTTTCCTTCCGGCGGGAATATATACACTGCCCGCGGTTATGGGGCGGCGCCGACATTCTGCGAGGGCGTCTGAGCAGCATTGCGAAGAGGATTCAATGTTCAGGGGTATCGTCCGATGCGCCTGGCTGGGGCGTAAGCATCCCGACAGCAGGTATCAACGAGTTCTGGTGTCCTTCATATGCCTCTTTCGGAAACGAACATCCTGGCCCTCTCTTTTGCAATGCGGCCCTTCCGTGGAAATGAGGGATTTATGAAAGCGGATTTCCGGGATCAGAGAAGGGACACGGGGATCTTCGTGATGCGTCCCGCTTTGCGGGAGGAGACTCACTGGGCCGGTGAGCACAAGTTGGGAAAATCGGGAAAAAAGTGTTGATTAATTTATAAGCATGTGTTAATAAAT
>CAZEGG010000262.1:0-5422 GCA_964511755.1 uncultured Desulfobacteraceae bacterium
ATGATGGAAAGGGTCGTGTCGTTTACCGGAAAAGGGACCATTCCCTGCCTGCAGACAACACCGGCGGCACGCCTGTATTTCTCTTCCAGACTGTTTTCGGCCATGATATTCGTTCCCCCTCGATTCGCGTAACATCACCCAGGAACCTATATCATCGAGGGAGATACTTCCAGTTCTTTTTTTGTGCAGCGACCTTCGGGTGCCAAAAGCGGGTTTGACAGCCTGCCTTCCTTTCGGATAGACTGACTCGACGAGAGTCACCCGGACCCGGAGAAAATATCACGCTTCACACCATACTCAGCGGAGGTCGTTATGCGGTTCTCGCTTCTGCTCTTTATCCTGTACAGGAAACTGAGGAAAGCCTCCGAAAAAAATCCTTCTTTTCGAACATACATAAGCACCATGAGGGCCAGGATCCTCATCAAGACGGCCGACGGCAGGAAGGGACGGCTTTTCATTTTCGACAGGGGGCGGGTGTCGTCTGTGCGTGGGGGAAGTCACCCGGAGTTCCAGGTAGCGCTTGTCTGGTCCGATGCCGGCACCGCTTTCAAGGTGATGTCTTCGGGAAGCGAGGAGCAATCGTTCCTTGCTGCGGCCCGCGGCAAGCTGAAGGTGGAGGGAATGGCCTACTTTGCCCAATGGTTCACAGAGGGAGTAAAACTCATCCTCTGAACAAGCCGCTGCGGCGCTGTCACGCCGGATTTCACAAAGGAGGGACATCGTGGGAAACATGTACGCTGGTCACCTTGTGGCGAAATATCTCAAGGAAGTTGAACAGGTAAGAATGGTGTTCGGCCTGGCAGGAGGGCACATCGAACAAATTCTCGACGGGTTCACCGAATACGGCATCCGCGCCATCGATGTCCGTCACGAACAGGCCGCGGCCATGATGGCCCACGCGTGGGCCATCTACACGGGAGAACCGGGCGTATGCATCTTCACCGCCGGGCCGGGCTTCACCAACGCCCTCACCGGCATCGTAAACGCCTATCTGGACAATGTCCCCCTGGTGGTCCTCTGCGGCCGGTCCCCGCTCCGGGATGATCTCAAAGGGGCGCTGCAGGAAATGAATCAGGTGGACATGGTAAAACCGGTGGTCGGATGGTATGCCACCTGCTACGATCCGGAACGGATTCCGGAGTACCTGTCCACCGCCTTCCGGCACGCCGTAGAGGGAAGACCCGGCCCGGTCTTTCTGGAACTGCCGCCCGACGTTCTCAATACGAAAGTCCGGGGTGAAATCCCCCCTGCCCTGACCCGGCGGAGGCAGAAATCCACATTCCACCCCGATGAACTCCTCTTGAAGCAGGCAGCCGATCTCATGAATGACGCGAAAAGGCCGCTTTTCATCGGGGGAAGCGGTGCAGGGTTCAGCCCCTGCGATGACCATCTCCGCGCCTTTGTTGAAAAGGCCGGGATTCCTTTTCTGCTCCTCAATAACGGGCGCGGCGTCCTGCCCGACACGCACCCCCAATGCGTCATCGACACGGGTTTCGCAGGGATGACGATGGGCCTTTCGCGGGCTGATGTCGTCGTTGCCGCGGGGATACGCCTCAACTGGACGCTCCAGTTCGGGACGATCTTTCCGGACGCGAAGGTGGTGCGCATGGACATCGATCCCCGGGAGATTGATCGGAACCGGAGCGCGGATGTGGGTTTGGTGGGGGATCTGGGATCGATCCTGGAGCACATTATCCCTTTCGTGGAGAAGCGGACCCACACGGAATGGGTAACCGATCTGCGGAATGCCTCCAAAGCCTTCATGGATTCCGAGCTCAAGCAGCGAGAAGAGCCGTCGGATCCGATCCACCCTGTCCGGCTGGTGGCACAGATCCAGGAAGCGGCAGGAGATGAGACCCTTTACGTTGTGGACGGGGGCGATACCAGCTACTTCGGCCTCGTGGGCTTCCGTTCCAGAGAGCGGGCGGGAGTGCTTACCCCCACGGGCGGACTTTTCGGGTGCCTGGGCACCGGCATTCCGTACGGGATCGCTGCCAAGCTTGCCCGGCCCGACAAGCGGGTGGTGGTGCTCAACGGAGACGGGTCCTTCGGTTTCAACGCCATGGAATTCGACACGGCAATCCGGCATCAGATTCCCTTCGTGTGCGTGATCAACAACGACTGCGCCTGGGGCATGATCAAACACGGCCAGGAGATGACCCTCGGTGAAGGGAGGCTCCAGTGCTCCGAACTCGGGCAGCGCCACTATGAAAAAATGGTGGAAGGCCTGGGAGGGTACGGAGAACTCGTCATCAGGGACGAGGATATCATCCCCGCCGTCAAGCGCGCCATCGCCGCAAACAAGCCCGCCTGTGTCAACGTTTTCACGGATCCCACCGTGACCAGCCCTGCAACGGTCATGTTTGAGCAGGGCCTGAAAGTGGAATAATGCCATGAAAGCGCTCCTCTTTGACGTGAATATCCCCCGGTTCCTGGTGATCCAGGCCCTGCGGCCCATCAGTACAGCATTCTGCTATAAGGGACCCTTTTCCACCGTGAAACTTGCGGAGATCCCGGAGCCGGACCTCCCCGGACCTCAATGGGTGAAGATCAAGACCAGGCTTTGCGGCTTTTGCGGGAGTGACCTCAACCTCATCCTGTTAAAAGATTCCCCCACGGCCTCGCCCTTCACCTCTTTCCCCTGCGTGCCCGGCCATGAACTCTGCGGCAAAATCGTGGAAACCGGCAGGGAGGTGCAGGACTTGGAAGAAGGCGATTTCGTGACCATCGCACCCATGCTCAACTGTACCACCCGGGGCATCAGTCCCGAATGCCGGAGCTGCAGGGAAGGAAGACCGGCCAATTGCGAAAATTTCGCCGAGGGCGCCATTTCTCCGGGTTTGTTCGTCGGCCTCTGCAAAGACATCAACGGAGGTTTTGCGGAATACGTGGTTGCTCACCGGAGCCAGGTCTACCGCGTGCCTCCCAACGTAAGCCCTGAGTCGGCGGTCCTTACCGAGCCCCTGGCCGTCGCCCTCCAGGCGGTACTGGACAACCGGCCTGCGGACGGGGACAAAGTCCTCGTGATCGGCGGCGGGGTCATCGGGGCCCTGGTGGTCAAGACGATCCGGATGCTGGACATCGCCTGCGACATTACAGTGGCTGAACCGTCGCCGTTCCATGCGGAGTATGTCAGGAAATCCGGCGCCGACCAGGTTATCAGCGGCGGGATAATCGATGCCGCCGCTGACATCACCGGAGGACATGCCTACAAGCCCCTCCTGGGGGAAAGGATCCTCATGGGAGGGTTCGACAGGGTCTATGACATTGTCGCCCATGCTCCCACCCTCAATGCTGCCCTCAGAGTGACGAAGACGGCCGGCACTATCAGCGTGATCGGCATCGGGAAAGACGTGAAACTGGACCTGACGCCGCTCTGGCTCAAGGTCCAGACAATCAGGGGCGCCTATGCCTACGGTTACAATGACAGCCTCGAAGGACCAAAGCAGGTTTTTGGGATGGCGCTGGATATGATGGAGCAGGAAAAGATCCGGGTCGAGGACATGGTGACACATCTCTTTTCTCTCCAGGACTATCGATCAATGATTCACGCCAACATACACAAAAGGAGCAGCAGGGCAATCAAGACGGCCGTGAGTTTCGCGTAACCCGCTGCTGCCCGGCATCTTGCTTCCGGAGAGGTCCATGACAAAAAAGGCGGGAATTGACCGGCGAAGATTCATGCGGACAGGGCTGGTCCTCGGGAAGTGGGGTGCGCTTTTCGGGCTGCTCCCTTTGGGTGCGGCAGGGGGACAACCGAGTCCGGATGCCGGCAGAAGGAAACCCCGAGGGGAGGCTCGACAATTGACGTTGAGAGAGATAGCGCGACGGAAACTGCACCATGGGAAAGGAATGTTCCTGAATCCCTTCGGCCCTACCGAGCACGGAAACATGTGGAGGATTCTCCGCTGGAAGCTGTTCGGCAACAACCGTTTCAAGTCATGCTACAAGGATGAACCAACGGTTCCCGTAAAGATTGCCTGGGACCCCGTCAATGAAGAAGACGGATGTGCAGTCACCCTTATCAAGCATGCCTGCGTCATGATCCGGGATCTGGAGAGCCACCTGCTCGTGGACCCGGTTTTGTTCGGTCTCATGTGGTTCACCGATTTCAGCCCCCTTGCCTTCGACCCCCACCTGATGCCGCAGCCCGACCATATCCTGATCACACACGGCCATTACGATCATTTGGATACATCCTCGCTCAAGGTCTTCCCCAAGGAAAGTCATATCATTTCCCCACTGGGCTACGAAAGCCTGTTCGAATCGTTAGGGATGCGGAACAGGACACAATTGGACTGGTTCGAAGCCCACACAGACGGGAAACGGGAGATAATCCTCCTGCCGTGCAACCACTGGACCATGCGGAATCCCTTTGTCGGGCCGAACCGTTCCCTCTGGGGGTCATTTCTCGTGCGAGGCGCGAGCGGCTTCAACATCTTCGTCTCAGGGGACACCGCCTACTTCGACCGGTTCAGAGAAATCGGCGAGGCCTTTTCAATCGACCTGGCCATTCTCAACCTGGGGGCGTACGAACCTCGGTGGTTCATGGCCGGTTCCCACCTGAACCCTGCGGAAGCAGTCCGGGCATTCCTTGACCTGCGGGCGAAGAAGCTGATGGTCGTCCACTGGGGGACTTTCCGCCTTGGCGATGAGCCGGTGCATTTTCCCCCCGTGGACATGAAAAGAGAAATGGAAAAACAGGGACTCCGGGACCGGCTTGTGCACGTCAACCACGGAGAGACCTACCGTCTGGGCTGAACCGGCTTCACAGCAGGTTCAGCTGATCGATCAGTTGACGGAGCCGGCCGAAATCCTTCCGTTTGAACGTGAGCACCAGTCTCGGCAGGTGAAAAATCTCAGGCTCGTCTTCCTCTTCAGGGAGACCGTTCGCGGAGAAAAAGAAATCGCCGGGCGGACTCAGAATATCGAAAAAACGCTCCTTCAGGCCGGCAACCTGATCAGGGGAGATGGGAACGGAGAGGCGGATGACCAGGCGGTCTCCCGCATAACGGATGCTGTGGTACCGTCGATAAAAGCGTCTGATTTTCTCCACGGCATCATCCGCCGATGCCGCGAGATCAAAGAAGTGCAGGTCCCCCGGACTGATGTACCCCAGCCGGAGAAGTTCCCGTTCGATGAACTCCATCCACCGGGACCAGTACGTGCCGCCGGGCTCATCCAGGAAGATGATGGGCGTGGGGTTTCGTTTTCCGGTCTGTACCAGCGTAATGGTCTCCATGGCTTCATCAAGGGTTCCGAACCCGCCGGGAAACAGGGCAACTGCGTCGCTCTCCTTCAGGAAGGCCACCTTCCTGGTGAAAAAATACTTGTAATTGATCACCCTCGGATTGCCGTCGAGGACCGGGTTGGCCTTCTGTTCGAAGGGAAGGCGGATGTTCACGCCGAATGAGTGTTCAGG
>CAZEGG010000263.1:0-5405 GCA_964511755.1 uncultured Desulfobacteraceae bacterium
TCATCTATGCCCCCACGAGACAGAAAACGGAAGATCTGGCCGACGCGCTCGGAAACGCGTTTCCCGCTGCCCCTTATCATGCAGGCATGTCGCCGGAGACAAGAGACCGGGTACAGACATCCTTTCTTTCAGGGGATATAGACGCGATCGTGGCAACCATCGCATTCGGCATGGGCATCGACAAACCGGACATACGCACCGTCATCCATACCGCTTTACCCGGAAGCCTGGAAGCCTACTATCAGGAAATCGGTCGCGCAGGACGCGACGGAAAGCCTTCCCGGGCCGTTCTTCTGCATTCTTATGGCGACCGGCGTGTCCATGAGTTCTTTCATGAGAAAAGCTATCCTCCCGAGGGCGTCCTGAAACGGATCAACGATCGACTGACAGGGCATCCAACGCCTTTGGACATACTGCGCAATGATTTGCATATGGAACAGAAAGAGTTCGAGACCGCCCTGGAAAAACTCCGGATCCACGGAGGCGCGGTGGCCGGTCCCGACGGAACGGTACTCCGGGGCCATGACAGGTGGCAAATCACCTACAAGATTCAGCGCGATCACAGGCGCAGCCAGATTGACGAGGTGTCGCGATTTGCCGGGTCCTTTTCCTGCCGCATGCTCTATCTGGTCCGGCATTTCGGCGACCGGGAAGATCACGGACGGCGATGCGGGCTGTGCGACTTCTGCGCACCCGATCGTTGCGTTGCCTCCCTGTCTCGCCAACCGGATGGACTGGAGAAGAGGATCATCCGGGAAGTGATCTCTTCGTTGAAGCGTGTGGACAGCCTTGGCACGGGAAGGCTTTACAGTGATGCCTGCCCCGGTTCCGTGCTGTCGAGATCGCACTTTGAAAACCTCCTGCGATCCCTTGTCAATGCCGGCCTGATCCTCCTCAGCGAACATACCTTCGAAAAAGGAGGGAAACGGATTCATTATAAGCGGGCCGAGCTTACCGCAGAGGGACGTGCTTCGGGTCCGGAAGCGATCGAATCCCTGACCATAGCATCCCGGCGCACCGGCAATAGAACGAAGGGAAAGGCGACGGCTGTGGGGAGGGAAACGAACCGCGGGAAAGGTATCCCGGTATCCGGCAAAAGTGGAACGGAAAATTCCGTACTCCGGGATAAGTTGAAAGAATGGCGAAGGGACACAGCCAGGCAGAACGGACTCGCCGCCTTCCGCATCTTCACCAACAGGGTTCTGGATAATCTGGTATCGGATCTGCCCACATCTTACGATGCATTACACAAGGTGTGGGGTGTCGGGCCTTTCTTTGTGGAGCGGTATGGCAAAGAAATCATCCGCATGGTGAAGGATTATTCGAAACAGGACGTGTAATTCAGAGCGGAGACGGAAAGCGGCGAGGTCTTTCCAGGCCTGTCCGGAGATCCTGTTTGGCTCTAAACTAGTCTGGTCACCATGAACAACAAGAGTGCGGTCACCATGACCGCGAAAACCGGCAGGAAGAGGTATCGATAGCTGCGTGCAAAGCCCGCCTTGAAATAGTCCTTGGTGACAAGAAAGCAGAGATGCACGGGGGAGAGCATCATACCCATGTAGCCGAACGTGTATGCCAGGGCGGCCCATGACAGGTAGGTGAATACGTCGGGCGCCGGCAGCATGGGAATGATCAGAGGAAAGGACGTCCCCACAAAGCCGATTGCTATGCCGGTAATCAGGCCGGAAAGAAACGGCATGAGCAGGATGACCATGATGATGGGAATCCGGTACGCCAGCAGTTCATCGCGAATCTGGATGACTGCCTTGCTGTCGTTCATTATGCCCTTGAAGACCATGATGGAGGCCACCAGGATAAGCATGGGAAGGATCCCTTTGCTTGTGGCTTCGTAAAGGACCGTTTTTATCTTGATGCGGTTCACGAAGCATATCCATATGGTCGACGCCGCAAGACCCGGAAGGATGGAGACCGACCCCGGGATGCGGACCCGAATTCCGATCATTCCGAGCAGCCCTGTGAGGCCGCCCAGGACCAGAATAACGCCTACCACAATGAGTATCGGCATGATCTCCCAGAGGAAACCGCGGACACCCCTGGCGGAAAAAATGCGGCCGCTTTTCTCTTGTTCCCGACCGAGGGGTCTCAGGATGAAAAATGTCCCCGCAAGGACCGATACCAGGGTCATGGGAATCATGACAGCCATGAACCGCCAGACCTCCACCTTGAGCAGGGCCACTGCAAGCACCACTCCCGGGTAGAGCGGCCACCAGTATTCCCAAATGTGTCGGAACCAATAATTTACCGCTGTCTTCTCCTCTCTGGACATTTCGTTTTTGCACAGGGCCGTGTCGACCATGGGCGCGGAAAACAGGGCTCCACCCGGCATGGGGAGAAGGCCTATCAATGCCGGCATCACCGACCCTGCGACCCGCGGGTCTTTGGAGAGGGCGTTGAAACTCGCGACGATCCTGTCCAGGTGTCCTGTTTTCTGCATGAGCCGGCTCATGAGGAGAATGATCCCCACAATGAGGATCAGGCTGATGGTCTGAAGGTCCGTAAGGCTGTGGGCACCGCTCTCCAGCAATCGACGCGGCCCGAGATTCATCCAGATTCCCAGAATCAGGGAACCGCTCAAAAGCGCCATGCTCAATTCGACTCTTAACCGGTTGAGCGCGAGGATCAGCCCGAAGACCGAAAGCACCTTGATTATCGCCGGGACTGCAACCATGTATTCTTTCCAGACGTGATTTTTCCCTCCGGGGAATCGCAACCAGATCTTTCCGATCGGAATCCTATCCTTGAAATACGAAGCTCTCCCATCGGAGGCGCAGGCTTTGCGAGCCGGAAGGCCGCGAGCTCCAAAGAAGAAATTTCGTTCCGCATGTGCCTGAATCAGGTTAATAGGGGCAAAAGATGTTTCATTTCAGCTTCATAAGCCTCGGTCTTTGTTGAGGAGGCGCGGGATTCAGCTCCATTAGCACCACTCATGCCGTATGTCAACTCTTATGGGATACCGGCTGGCACTCACATCGGTCTCAAAAAGCGTTCCTTTTCCCTTGACACCGGCATGATATTTACTAGAATTTTGTTCCACAGGTTCAGCTTGTTACTCCCCCCGATCTGGATGTGCGGGGCGTCACCTATTGCACGGAGGCAGGATATGCCCCCTCGTGGACAAAAAATGCCCGCATGTGGCCGTGTGAGGATGCCATCCGATTCCGTTCTGCTTGCACAAACGCTGCGATTCTTCTTGCCCAATCTTCCGAACAGGCCGTTGCAATTCTTTATTTCCCGGGTAACTCCGGGACTGATTACCTTACACCTCTCACGGAAATTATGAAAGGAGGGAGCATGATTTCTCTTACTGTGAACGGCAAGGTCCATCGGGTGGAAGTTTCGGATGATACACCTTTGCTCTGGGTGATCAGGGAAAACCTGAAGCTCACGGGCACCAAGTACGGGTGCGGAATCGGAGAGTGCGGTGCGTGCACCGTGCATGTAGACGGTGAGGCCCAGAGATCATGCAGCATTACCGTCGGTGAAGTGAAGGGGAAAAAGATCACAACGATCGAAGGGCTCCCCGAAAGCCATCCCGTAAAGAGGGCATGGATCAAAGAGCAGGTCGTCCAGTGTGGTTACTGTCAACCCGGCATAATGATGCAGGTGGCTGGTCTTCTGGCGAAGAAGCCGAGTCTCGATCCGGATCAAGTCATAAGCAAAATGGATGATGTCATCTGTCGTTGTGGGTCCTATCCCCGGATAAAAAAAGGCATCAAAACCGCCATTCAGATGGCTGGAAAGGAGGGCTGAGAGCATGGGTACATCCATCACGAGAAGAGCGTTCCTGAAAGGTTCTCTGACGGCGACCGGGTTGACCATTGCGGTTTCTGTGAGCCCTCTCGGCTACAAGCTGCTCAATGCCTCCCAGGACAAAGGGGCGTTGAAGGGATTTAAACCCAACGCATGGTATGAAATCACTCCGGAGAACGCCGTGAACACGTACATTGGCTCCTCCGAAATGGGGCAGGGCACCCACACCGCTCTGTCCATGATCATAGCCGACGAACTGGAGGCGGATTGGAAACGGGTCCGGGTGCACCAGGGCGGGGTTTTGAAGGAATATATCAACCCACACCCGTATCTGAAATTGCAGATTACAGTACAAAGCTCGAGTGTAAGAATGTTTTATGAGCCTTTGCGGTTAGCGGCGGCTGCTGGGCGTGTGATGCTGGTGAAGGCTGCGGCGTCGCGCTGGAAGGTTCCTGAGAATGAATGTGTGGCCTTTAAAGGAACCGTCAGGCACAAAAAGAGTTCCCGTAAGGCGACCTACGGCGAGCTCTGCCTCAAAGCTGCCGAACTGAAGGTGCCCCAGAATCCGCCCCTCAAAGACGCGAAAGATTTCCATTACATCGGGAAACCCCTTGCGCGGCTGGATATTCCTTCAAAAGTGGAGGGTTCCGCCGTCTACGGATTGGATGTTTCTGTCCGCGGCATGCACTATGCGGTCTTCGCCCGTCCGCCGGCCTACGGGGCAAAGCCTGTTTCATTCAATGAGAATGCGGCGGAACAGGTCGAAGGAGTCGTCAAAATTGTTCCGGCTCCCATGGGGATCGCGGTCTGCGCGAAATCCCTCCGTGCTGCGTGGAAGGGTCGGGATGCTCTCGACGTCAAATGGGATAAAGGACTCCTTCCTCACATGGACAATGAGTTCATAGAAAAGACCCTCATGGAGGAGTTGGATAAACCGGGTTCAAAGGCGGCGGAAAGAGGAGATGTCAAGAGGGCGCTGGATGGAGCAGTCAAGAAGGTAAAATCGACGTATTTCGTCCCCTATGTTGCGCACGCTCTCATGGAACCGATCAATTGCACGGCCTCCGTACGCAAGAATCGATGCGACGTGTGGGCGCCTACCCAGGGCCAGACAGTTGCTCAGTTGGTCGCCTCCCAGATATCGGGGCTCCCCCCTGAAAAGGTCAAAATCCATACAACTTACATGGGATGTGGACTTGGAAGACGGGCAACCCCGGATTTCGTGGCGGAGGCGGTCATCGTCTCCAAAGCGACCGGGAAACCGGTAAAAGTAATGTGGACCAGAGAGGAGGAAATTAAGCACGACCGATTCCGTGCGGCCACGTGCCAGAGGATCGAGGCAGGCCTCGACAGCGGGGGTCAGCTGATCGGTTGGTCTCACAAGGCGGTCGCAGGCTCTCTTTTGAAAGACATCAATCCCAAGGGAATTAAGAACGGGGTGGACATCATGAGCTTGTGGGGACTCGTGGATTTCCCGGACTCCCCGGACGGCAACAGGATCCTCTACGAAATTCCGAACCTGTACATCGAATTCCTCATTTCCGGGCTTCCTATGCCCGTCGATCCCTGGCGATCGGTGCAAAATGGTCCCAATGCCTTTGTGACGGAGTGCTTCATGGATGAGTTGGCCCACG
>CAZEGG010000264.1:0-5394 GCA_964511755.1 uncultured Desulfobacteraceae bacterium
AGGTACGAAAGGTCCTCAAAATAGCAAAGGAACCCATCTCCCTGGAGACTCCGATAGGAGAAGAAGAAGACAGTCATTTGGGTGACTTTATCGAGGATAAAAAGGTTTTGTCACCGGCAGATGCGGTAATCGGATTTAATCTCTCGGAGCGGACGAGAAAGGTCTTGACAACACTGACGCCGAGAGAGGAAAAGGTCTTGAGGATGCGATTTGGTATTGGTGAAAAGGCTGATCACACCCTGGAAGAGGTGGGAAGGGACTTTGATGTGACCAGGGAGCGTATCCGGCAGATTGAGGCAAAGGCCCTGAGGAAGTTGAGACATCCCAGCAGGAGCAAGAAGCTCAAGAGTTTTATTGAAAACTGACCTTTTGCGATGCACAGCCTGGTGTTCATTTGGTCCAGGTTTTCCGCAGTATCTTGTCCCTGGGCAGTGAGAAAATCGCTTGACAAATGAATGCCCAATGAGCATCCTACTCATGGAATAACTAGTGCCCATTTACAAATAAGTCTGGGTACTAAGGGGTTTCCAATCCAGAAATGAAAAACAGCCGTTTATGGAGGGAAACCGACTCAGAAAAGGGCCTATAGCTCAGCTGGAAGAGCCACCGGCTCATAACCGGTAGGTCCCTGGTTCGAATCCAGGTGGGCCCATCACCCTTTTATGGCTTTGGATGTCTGATATCAAAGAAAAACTATGGTGGAAGCAGACGGTTTCCACTCGGGAAGGGCGCATTCGGTGATGGTGCGCCCTTTGAATTTTGTTGAGGGTCTTTTTTGAAATGGCCAGAATGGCGCCTACGGTGCATGATCTCCTGGACCTGCTGGACCGGCTTGCACCTTTTGACCTCGCCGAGTCATGGGACAATCCAGGTCTTCAGGTGGGAGATCTGTCGCAGGTAATCACCAGGGTATGTGTGGCACTCGACCCTTCAGTGGAATCTCTCAGGAGTTGCTCGAGCCGGACAGGGCAACTCTTACTTACCCATCATCCCCTCATTTTCAAACCCCTCACGAGTCTTGATATCAGGAAATATCCAGCCAGCGTTCTTTATGAAGCCGTGAAAACGAACATTTCCATTATTGCGGTTCATACAAACCTGGATATGGCCCGGATGGGAATCAATCAGATGCTGGCCGATCAGCTGGAACTCCGGGAAGTACGCGTTTTGAACGAAATAGATGCAGATGAGGGGTGGGGCCTTGGAAGAATCGGGTTCTTGCCTGAGGGTGTCCCCCTTTCTTCTTTTGTACAGAAGGCAAGAACGATTCTTGGGGCCGATCAACTCCGGGTTACGGGTGATCTTGATAAGGAGATTCGACGAGTGGCCGTGGTCGGAGGCTCCGGCGGCAGTCTGATCGGGAATGCCTTCGACAGAGGCGCCGATCTCCTGCTGACCGGGGATGTGGGGCATCATGACGCCCTCGAGGCCAAGGCGCTCGGCCTTGCCGTGATTGACGGTGGCCATTTTTTGACGGAACGGCTCGGGCTGAAGAAATTCACCGCGTTCTTTCGGGAGACCATGAAAGAACAGGATTGGGACGTTGACATTGTTTTTCTCGAAGACGAGGTTGACCCCCTGTACTGGGTATAGGGAAGAACGGAGGCGACACCACGCGGTCAAATGAATTAGGATGGAATTTTGCCTGTGCCCGGAGTATGAGCAGATATGGATGGGCACTAAATGACTGATCGAGATTGATCATCAAGACGAAATGAGGGGGGAACATTGGAAGAGGATATGAAATTGCTCATTGATCTTCAGTTATGTGATACTGAGATCGGAGACCTTGAACAGAGGATTGCAGAAGCACCTTTGAAGATAAAGGAGATTGAAGACAGGCTTGCTGAGATGGACGATGAACGGAAAGCGACCGAAAAGCAGTTGGAAGATTTGAAGCTCGAGAGAAGAGGGTTGGAAAAGGATATTGAAATGGCGGAGAGTCAAATCGGAAAAGCAAATATAAAACTCTCCAATATAAAATCAAATAAGGAGTATAAAGCTGCCCTAAAAGAAATAGATGATTTAACTCGTGAAAAATCGAGGCTCGAGGACAAGGCGATTGAATTCATGGAGCAGGTGGATTTCCTCTCCCAACAGTGTGTGGCAAAAAAAGAGGAAAGAGATCGCTTTCAACAGGAAGTCATGGAGGAAAAGGAAAATATCCTCCGGGAAATGGACTCCATGGACAAGACATTGAAGACGCTCGGCACCAAGAGGGGACAGTTTTGCACGAAGGTGAGTGGAGAACTCCTGAAAAGATACGATTTCATCCGGGAACGGAAGTCCGGTGTGGCCCTGAGCTCCGTCCTCGATGGCGTCTGCCAGGCATGCCATATGGAAATACCGCCTCAGAGATACAATGAGCTGTTGAGAGGAGAGAGCCTCTTGGACTGTCCTAATTGTCACCGGATTATTTATTGGGGGGACAACGAACGATTTCAAAAGGCAGCCAAGGAAGAGTAGGTTTGCCGTCCTGCTCTCTTGACTTATGCCCTACGCCTTACGCCTTATGCCTCAAAGTGTATGTCGGAGTAGGACAGGTGGCCGCCGCCCGGCACTCAACCCCTGACAAGGATGTGTTTTTGTCAGACAAGTCCGGTTGAAGAAAGGCCGGTGGAGGAAGAATCTTTGTTGGAGATTGGGTGCCGGGGGGAGGAAAGTCCGGGCTCCACAGGACAAGGTGCTGGGTAACACCCAGTCCCGGCGACGGGAAGGAAAGTGCCACAGAAAGGAGACCGCCGGACACTCAACTCTCAGCAAGATCCAGCCTGCATCCAGGGATTGCCATGCTCCCGGAATCCCGGAGATTGAGGCTGGATCTTGCTGAGAGTTGAGTGTCCGGTAAGGGTGAAAGGGTGAGGTAAGAGCTCACCAGACCTGCTGGCGACAGCAGATGCTTGGTAAACCCCGCCTGGAGCAAGACCAAATAGGGGAGCGTCCGAGGATGGTCCGTCCGAGCTCCCGGGTAGGTTGCTTGATCCCGTTGGTAACAGCGAGACTAGATGAATGGTCACCACCCCGCAGCGGGCGACCGCTCCGGGGGACAGAACCCGGCTTACGGCCTGCTCCGACATACATTTTTAGAGACGTAAGGCATAGGGCGTAAGGCGTAAGGCATACGGTTTCAGATTTTGTCAAGGTCGAGATTTCACACCGCCCTGCGCCTTAGGCCGTTATTGGAGGTACCATGTTCGTGCTATCAAATTTGCTTATTGCAGTGGCAAAGATCCTCGATATTGGTTTGAGTCTGTACATGTGGATTATCATCGCGAGGGCCGTTATCTCCTGGGTGAATCCGGATCCCTACAATACTATTGTACGAATCCTGAACAGTATTACCGAGCCGGTGCTTTATCCCATTCGCAGACGCCTCCCGCTGAGCCTTGGAGGCATAGATTTTTCTCCCATTATTGTGATCTTAGGCATCATTTTTGTGCAGTCTTTTCTCGTTCAAACGCTCTATCAATTTGCCGCCAGGATGGCCGGCTGATTGCGTCAGGAGCCGAACGTGGACGAGCAGAACCGGAAGGCCGCCCTAATTTCTGTAAAGGTGCTGCCGTGTTCCTCCAGAAATCAGGTTGTAAAAAGTGACAAAGGGGTGTGGAAGGTAAAGATAACGTCTGCCCCGGTGGAAGGAAAGGCAAACAAGGCGGTCAGGGAATACCTTGCCAAATGCCTCGATGTTGCAAAGGGCAGGGTGGACATCATTTCCGGGGACAGATCAAAGCTCAAGACTGTTCGGATTGAGGGATTGGACCATGAGACAGTACAGGGTATCCTGACCGCCCGCGCTTCGGATGAAGACTAATCATTGCTGTTGATTACGCGTAACATTTCTTCCAGCAGAGCGGGATTGGCCGCCACCACGGTTTTTTCGTAGGGAGTGTAATCGGTTCCGCTGTATGTGGCCAGCATGCCTCCCGCCTCTCTTGCAATTATTGATCCTGCTGCTGTATCCCAGGGATTCAGGCCTTTCTCCCAAAACCCGTCAAACCTGCCGCACGCCACGTAACAAAGGTCCAGCGCTGCCGATCCCGGCCTTCGTACTCCTTGCGCCTTCTTGGTTACCCGGCCGAACAGTTCCAGGACATCTTCCCCACTATCCTGGATATCGTAGGGAAAACCTGTGGCCAGGAGGGAGTCACCGATTTCCGTGGTGTCTGAGACCGTGACAGGTCGACCGTTCAGCAAAGCTCCGGAGCCTCTTACAGCTTCAAAATATTCTTCAAGGTGAGGATTGTACACGATGCCGAGGGCTATTTCCCCCGCTACTTCGAGAGCGAGGGAGACAGCGAAAAACGGGAATCCGTGTGCGAAATTGGTGGTCCCGTCCAACGGGTCGATTATCCAGGTCCGCTCAGGGGATTGTCCCTGCCCGCCGGATTCTTCCGCGAGGATCCGATCAGAAGGAAAGCGTGCTCTGATCAACTGGAGGACGGCTTTTTCCGCCTGGAGATCCACGTCCGTAACGAGGTCGATAACCCCTTTCTTCCTGACGTTCAACGGCCCGCCGAAACGTCTTTTCAGGATTTTTCCAGCTTCTCGGGCCGCGGCGGATGCGACCTGCAATTCCTTTTCCCACATGGACGTGCCTCTCTTTCATTGTACATTGGAAAACCTGGTCGTCAGAGCCGCGTCAGAGACTAAAGGCTATGCCTACCGGAAACCAAAGCGACGAAGTGACCTGGAGTTAGGAGTGATCTATAGTGATCTGGAGTGATGGAATGAACAACTCTTTTATTCAATAGAATGAAAAGAAATTCCTCAACTCTAGTCACTCTAGGCATTCTAGGTCATTCTAGTCACTCTGGTAATACCGGGATAGACAGATCCCTTCCAGGGGCAGCCCACGGTCGATCTCTCCTGGACCCGGGGACCCAAGCTTTACGGTGCAGCGATCTTGCGTTTACGACGTCAGCAGGATGAGCGTATATTATGTGTTATAACCTGTCAACGGATAGGCACTAGTTGGCCCAGAGCCACCGTCCAGTTTTCGCTTCGTCAGTTAGGCCGGATGATTTGGCGAAATTCCTGGTCACCAGCAAGGTTCAGATGGAAGGTGCCGCATCGCAGATCCCGTGTTGTGTGCGGGCGGAGCGACCGAAGACAATCCCGCCGACGGCGGGAATGACACCTTGCTGGTGGATCAGGGTTGGTAAAAGTGATTGACATGATTTTTTGTAAGTGATAAAAATAAAAATTTAATTTGAATTCCTCCTTGTTCCCTGAAGGCTGCCGGCTGGCGGGGGACCACCATGATGTATGAAAGAAATGTCCGAAAGGAGAGCGTGATGAGGCAATATGAAACCCTGTACATCTTGAGGCCTTCGCTTCCTGAAGAAGAGTATGAAGAAGCGATCGCTAACTTTAACGGTATCATTGAGAAAAATC
>CAZEGG010000265.1:0-5357 GCA_964511755.1 uncultured Desulfobacteraceae bacterium
AACAATCTGACCTTCTCAATACTTTCCGATTCTCCGATCCCCCAGACCGCCCCACCCGCGCCTGCGCCGGCAAATCTGGCGCCGCATCCACTTCCTTCCGCCTGCTGGATGAGGATCTCCGTAATGGGAATCAGGGCTTCGGGAGTTATTTCTCTTCGAAGAGCCATTTCCTCCCGGATGAGGCGGGCCGCTTCCGACCAATGCAGATCTTGTACGGCCAGTGCGAATTCCCGGACGATCTCATTTGCCTTGATCCACCCCTTTCGCGTTTTTCCGGAGAGGAATTCCGCGAGCCATTTTCTGTTCGTCCGAGAGGAAACATGACTCTTGCCGCTGTACGCGACAATGAGGTGAGCGGACATTTCCCGGTGATCTCTTGTTTTGAGGAGCGGCACCCTCACAAAAAGACTCCCGGGATTGGAGTACTGCCAAGTCCAGAGGTTTACTCCGCCGTAAGTTGCTGCGGCCTGGTCCTGGATCCCGCAATTGCCGCCGCTGATCCCGTCTTCCAAGTGGTAGGCAAGGTGCAGAATGGAACGGGCATCAAGGCTTCCGCGTTCCGGACGACGGCCGATTTTGTCCAGGGCCTTGACCAAGGCCACCAGCGCCGTACTTGATCCCCCCATGGCTGATGTCACAGGTGATTCCGAACGGATATGGACATCGATCCCGTGGATGTCAAAAAAGGAGACGGCCGCAAGAAATATCGCGAAAGGAGAATCAAGGGGGAGGTCGTCCCTTTCAAAGACCTCAGCCTGGGGAAATCCTTCGGAGGAGATCCGTATCTTACGATTCTCATACGGGGACAGCGTGACATGGGAACGGAGGGTAAGCGCCATGTTCACGGTGGCGGGTCTGATATGCTCAAAGGGAAGGGCCATGGCCTTGATATCCCAAGTGCCGCCGGAGTCGATACGGCACGGCGCAGAAGCCTCTACGGGCCTCTCTTTCAGTATTTCCTGAACAGAACTAGACATGTTTTTTTGTTCCCCATCTTTACACATACCAGAAAAGGCGGAGAGAATGCAACTTCTTGATTTTCCTTTCATGATTCTGTTCCATTTATCCGATTCATTGGATACGGTTTGACATTATTTTTCATTGTTTGTATGCTCGATTTTACCTGGAGCAGAGTGCGCCCATTCTGGCTAATATTGCCGATAAGGAGTGAGAAATCATGGTGTTGTCGCCTTACGCGCGAAAAATGAGGTCCCTGAAGGTTCTGATGTTGGTCATGATGACCGGTTTCTTTATTTTCGGATGCGGGAGTCCGGAAGAAAAGAAGGCGAGCCATGAAAAACGGGCTGAGCAGTACCTTAAAGAGGGAAAACTCAACGAGGCGGTCATCGAACTCAGGAACGTGGTCCAACTGGACCCGAAGGATGATGCTGCCTATTATCAGCTTGGAGAGACCTACCTGCAGCTGAAAAAGGGACCCGAGGCCTTCAGGGCGTTCTCCCGGGCGGTTTCCGCAAATCCCGACAATTTGAAAGCCCAGCTCAAACTGGGACAGATCTACCTCCTGGCAAGGAAGACGGAGGAGGCCAGAAAGAAGGCAGAGCTCCTCCTTAAAAGAGCGAAAAATGACACGGATGCCCTTTCCCTCCTGGCAGGGGTCCAGGTCCAGGAAAAGGACATCGATTCGGCCATAGGGACCTTGAAAAAGGTTACGGCCATCGATCCAGAAAGTTTCAAGACCTACCTCTCTCTCGGCCGTCTTTTCTTGATGAAAAAGGACCTTTCCCGATCGAAAGAGGCCTACCAGAAGGCCATTTCCCTGGATCCGAAATCTCGGGTTCCCTACGTGGAATTGGCGAATGTGTATTCCGCGGAAGGAAAATGGGAAAAGGCTGAGGCGGAACTCCAAAGATTGTTGAGCATTTCCGAAACCAAGTACCGCGACCTGCCGCTTCTGGCGCGGTTCTATGAACGTACGCGAAAATGGAAGAAAGCAGAAAAGACATACCAGGAGGCGGTGGATCTGGCCCCTCCTGATGCCGTGTCGCCGCTCATGAATCTCGGCGCATATTATGCCCGGCAAAAGGATTACAAAAGGGCCCTTGAGGCCTTCGAAAAGGCAGCGTCCATTCGGAAAGACAACCTTGACATCCGAATGGCCATTGCGCAACTCCACTTTGATTTCAGAAAGATGGACAAAGCGCAGGCGGTGGTTGACGGAATTCTGGAAAAGGACAAAGGTAATGTTGCGGCGAATTTCCTGAAAGGCCGCCTGTGTCTGGTGAAAAGAGATTTTGTCGGAGCCCTTGATCGGTTCGACCTTGTTGTGCGGGAGTGGCCGGACAAAGCCGGAGTCTATTATTTCAGGGGACTGGCATTCTTGGGACAAGGGAAAGAGCATCTGGCGGAAAGAGATCTGGTAAAAGCCGTTGAACTGAATCCGCGGTTCATAGAGCCCCGGCTCGTTCTTGCGGAAAGATACCTCCGGGGAAGGGAAAAGAACCTTGCACGGGAACAGATTAATGCAATATTGAAACTCTCTCCCAATCAGGTAAAGGCCCTCATGCTGAAAGGAAGCCTGGAGGTTCTTGAGGGAAATGCAAAAGCAGCCGAAACCGTCTTTCAGCAGGTCACCAGGATGAAATCTGACTACGCCCCCGCTTATGTACAGCTGGGCCTGCTTTACCAGACGACCAAACGGGATGATGCGGCCCGGAGGACCTTAAACAAGGCCCTTGAAATCAATCCGCGGCAGATGGATGCTTTGGCTCTGCTGGTCGGCACCTACTTGCGGAAGAAGAAGTTCGACGAGGCCTTGCACCTGTGCAGCATGCAGCAGGGGAAGATAGGTGACTTTACCCGCGGCCAGGGAGAGATCGAGTCTCTGCGGGGAAGGATTTACCTTGCCAAGGGCGATACAGAAAGGGCGGAAGCCCATTTCAAAAAGGCAGTCGAAACCGACCCAAACCTCCTCGGGTCTTATGTGGCACTTGCCCGAATCTACCTTGGAAAGAACAAGTGGCAGGAGGCCGTGCAGGAATATGAGAATGTCTTGGCCAAAAACCCGAAATTTCTCCCCGCCTATATGGCCCTCGGTGCCATCTATGATCAGAAGGATATGGGCGAGAAAGCGGTCGGCTTCTACAGAAAGGCGCTGGAAATCAAGAAAGACTTTGCGCCCGCTGCCAACAACCTGGCATGGGATCTCGCGACGGGAGGAGGAAATATCGATGAAGCGTTGGGATTCGCGCAGAGCGCAAAGGAAAACATGCCGAAGAACTCTGCCGTCATGGATACCCTGGGCTGGATTTACTACCTTAAAGGCAGTTACCTGAACGCCATATCAGAGTTTCAGGACAGCCTCGTCAGTGATCCCCAAAACCCCGTTATCCAATATCATCTGGGCATGGCACTGTACAAGAATGGGCAATTCAAAGAGGCAAGGGAGGTCCTTCAAAAGGCATTAAGCATTTCGAAAGAATTCAAGGGGTCCGATGAGGCACGGAACACTCTAGATGATATCAGGAAGAAACTCGGTATTTCCTGAGATTCCAGCAGGACGAACATTCCTTTTTTCGTTGGGAACTTGTGTCCCCAAGTATCGGGGACCGGACCATGAATAATGAAGAATACTCCATACAAGATTTTATTCCTGTGCGTTTTGCTGCCGCCTGTGTGCTATATCCTGACCATACAATCCCTCGAGGGGTACCTCAAGAAGCGCGAAATCGCGACAGTCGATGCCCTCCTGATCCAGCATCCTGATGCGTTGTATGAAGGGCGGTACCCGGTCAGAGAAGAGATAAATAGAAATCTCAGCAGGTACCTGAAAGACAGCATCAAAACAAAGCTTGGCGTGGAAACCACAATCCTCGTAAAGACAAAGGGTGGACAAATTCTCTATCCGACGGTTTTTGGGGATCAGCAGGAAGATGGGGATGAAAATACCCTGAAAAACCTGAACTATGTGGAAGTTGCGGCAGACAATTATCGGATCCTGAACGCCGGCCTGATAGTGGACGTGGGACTGAATATCAGGTACATTAGCTGGCTTTCGGGCGGCATCCTGATTTTCTACCTTCTCCTGGCAGGGACGGCCCTCCAACTGGTCGTGCGAAGGAGCCTGGCCGCAACACAGAGAATAGAAGGACAACAACAAGAAAGGATTGAGAGGCTCACGTCCCAGCTGACCCACACGAGGGGACAATTGGAGGAGGTGATCGACAAGGAGAGGACCTATCTCGGGAAGATCGGAGAGCTGAACAAAGAAAAGCAGGATCTGTCAAAGGATGTTGATGGACTCCTTGAAGAGATGGAAGAACTGGAATCAGGCCTGAAGCATCAAAGGGCAAACAGGGAAGAGCTGGAAAATGAGGTTGAAGACCTGAGGAGCGAACTCGATCGGCTGAAGCAGAAGGGAGAGAAACGGGGAAAAAAGGAAAGGGCTTCGGAGAGCATCGCGAGACGATTGAAACTCCTCTATAAGAATCTGGAATTTTCAGATAGAGCGATCACCGGTTTTGCGGGCCTTACCCCTGAATTTCAATTGAAGGGCGAAGAGGTTATCCACCAACTGAATGAAAACGATGAGCTCATTTCCATCAGGAGGAAGGTGTTCTGGAAAGGCGGCAAGATCAATGTGCTCGAAGTGGATTTTGCCTATTCGGGAAGACTCTACTTTCAGAAAAATGCCCAGAGCAGGATCCACGTGCTGGCCATCGGCACCAAGAACAGCCAAAATCAGGATTTGGCATACATAGGGAAGCGGTGTGAGTGAGGGTACCCATCCATGAAAGAGAAAAAAGAGACGATACTGGTGATCGAGGATGATCAGGATATCCTTTCCATGATGATCAAACATCTGAAATACCTGGGCTACCAGGTGATAAGCGCAAAGGATGGCATGGAAGGGCTTAAACAGTTGGAGGCCGGGGGCTACGACCTTGTTATCACGGATATAGTTATGCCTTACGTGAGCGGAGTCGGGGTGGTCACGGCACTCAAGGCAAAAAATGCGGCGATTCCGGTAATTGCTATTACCGGCTACGGAAAAGAGCCTGAGGCCGTTGCCTTGGAGAAAAAAGCCGACGTAGTCCTGTCAAAACCCGTGCGCATGGGTGTGCTGAAAGGACATATCACCAGACTGTTGGGCTAGTCGATCATACCATGAATGATAGTCCGGGTTATCGCAATTGGTTTGAATTGATTCTCAGTTGCAACTGAACTCCCAACTCTCATTGAAGGACTTGGATACTCTCATGGATCCGGAGTTGGGAAGGGAGTGTCTTTTGAACCATGTCGCTCAGGGAGAGGCACTTGATGCCCCCGCCGAGCACGAGAGGCAATTGAAAGAGCGAGGTGACGAGCCATGCTGAAGCTTTATGTCATAGAGGGTCCCG
>CAZEGG010000266.1:0-5346 GCA_964511755.1 uncultured Desulfobacteraceae bacterium
TAAATGGCATTTTTCACAATCTCTGCGTCAATCTGTCCCGCCTTGGCGGGATGCGGCGTACTATTACAGTACGCCTCCGCGTAATCCCTTGATTTTCTTGACCTTGGAAAAAATATCGCATTTCTGGATTGGAAACTGGCCCATGCCGAATCCAATTGTGGATGGGCACGCTCTAATCCGAGTTTTTCGCCGATGATCTGCCTTAAGTGCGGATAACCCATACCTGCCTCTTTGTGTTTTATGAATGACTAGCCCGGAGCCTCACAACGGAATTCCAATAAAGGCGGGCTTCCTGAGCGGCCTCGGGCCACCTGATGCCTCCCACCTTGCCCAAACTCACATTTTCGGATTTTTCCCAGGGTCCTGGCATAATTCTTGAATTCCCTTTTCCATTCAGCGAAATCCCAAGAGGAGAACTGAACGGAGGGGAAGGGAATGAAAGAACGGAGTCTACTCCTCGTTGTTGATGATAATCCCGTCAACATCAGGCTGGTACGGTCTATCCTGGAAAAGGAGGGGTACCGGACACTGAGCGCAATGGACGGACCGTCGGCCATTAGAGTGGCGAAGACAAACAAACCCGATCTTGTTCTCATGGATATCTTCATGGGTAAAATGAGCGGTCTTGAGGCGTGCCGGGCAATCAAGAGGGAGAGGCCCCTGAGAGACGTTCCCATCATTTTTGTGACGGCCAATACCGACGACGCCGTGCTGCAGAGAGCCTTTGAATCCGGGGGGACCGATTACGTCCGAAAACCGATAAACAGGGCGGAGCTTCTGGCGAGAATAAAGTCCGTATTGACCCAGAAGATGCTGATGGAAAGGATTGTTGAGCAGGAAAAACTCCAGGGAGCGCTGGAGATGGCCGGCGCTGTCTGCCACGAGATGAATCAACCGCTCCAGGCCGTTACCTGGGCCACGGAGTTGCTCCTGAAGGAAGTGACCCCGGAGGGCCGTCTCTATCCTGCAGCCCTGGACATCATTCGCAACATCGAGAAGATCGGCGGGATAACACGGAAGCTGCAGGGCATCACCCGGTACAAGACGATGAGTTACATCGGAGATACCAGGATCATCGATATCGAGCGCGCTTCCGGGAGCGGATAAGGACCAGATTTCGTACGCCTTCCTGAGCAATTACGTGGCGTTCGTGTATGCCCTGGGGATGAGGCTCTTTCCCCGTTCATTCGCCATTTGCATCATGGTGTCGCGGCCTGTGAGCGGCGGCTCCCTGCGGTCCGCCCCGGCCTTTGGCTGGAGGCTCAAGGCCCCGGTGCTGCAGGTGGTGACGCAGAGCCCGCAGCCGATGCAGCGGTCCAGATCGATCTCGGCCGTTCCATTTTCTCCAATGGCAATGGCGTCCATCTGGCAGCGCTCAAGACAGGTCTCGCAAGCTGCGCAAAGCTCTGGATCAACCGCGGCGAAATAATTCGACACGGTCATTTGCGCCGGTTTGGGGTGTTTTTTGAGAGCTCGGAGGATCCCGCAGCAATCACCGCAGCAATTGCAGAGTCCGCCGGGATTTTGCGCGTTATAGGGTTGGGGGACCAGCCCTGCTTCCTCACAGCGGTCGAGGATCTCCAGAGCCTCCTCCTGATCGATCCATCGTCCCATTTCATGATCCACGTAGTATTCGGCGTGGGACCCGAACATGAAGCAGGTCTCCAGGGGCTTCTCACACCCTTCGTTTATCAAGTGTTTCTGGGTCCGGCAGATACAGTTGGCCACTGCGATGCTGCTTTTTCCCCTTATGATTTCGCGCACGTCCTCATAGGGAGCGACGGGCCATGAAACCTCAACGGCGCGATTGACCGGTATCGCGCGCATGGGCACTGTTTTCATGGACATCTCCTGGCCGAAAGCCTCATCGAGGTACCGGTCCACCATGGCCGCAAGTTCTTTATCCAGGTTCTTGAGCTGAAATTCGAAGAAACCCACCACAAAAGGAACTGCTGCATATTTGACCACATCATTTTTATGGACGCGGAATATGATGCCTTTTTTCGCCATACTTTCAAGGAGCAGAGCGACACCCTCGGGGTCCTGTTTTGTCCGCTGAGCTACTGCCTCTGGAGTCTCAAGCAGCAGGCTGAGGTTCAGGTACATGCGGGCATCTTCTTCGGTGAACAGCTTCCGGAGAATTTTCATCTCCACACCGGATGGTGTTTTGGGAAATCCTACTGAATACTGGTCCACTTGCGCTCGAAGCAGTTCATAGATATTTTCCGACATAGTATTGCATCCTCCAAGAGGAAACGGATCCTTCCTGCTCTGCAGGAAGAGAATTGATATCATAAGGCTTATTCATTATAAACTCCATAGGAATTTTTTGGGATGGGCACGAGCTACTGCGCGGTTCGGGCGGACTCACCGGAGCTCATCTCCAGATCATCATAGGCAGCTATGGCCTCACTCCCGGTATTGTCCGAGTCAGACATCAGCCCGATAAGCTGCACCTTTTCGAGTTTCTTCCCCCAGTATTTTTCGTAATCGGAAAGGACGTTCACGTTTTCCTGGACCCATGTGTCCAGGGGAGAATGTCTGTTTTCCAATACGACGATTTTCGTGTCCGAGGAATAGGGGCTCTCGGTCCGGTATTCTTTCGGGAGTTCGCTGGCGCTCCACACGTATTTCAACGCCTTGGGTTTCCACATCTTCCAGGTGGGAAAAACCACATACACGGCCGCCGCGCTGTCCCCTGTCTTCTTATATCTCTCGTCACCGCCTTTGCAGAGTTTGGTTGCTTTCCACCGCCATTTCAGCACGGGATATTCCATGAGATCGATTTCCACCTTCTTGCCGATCTGCACGGCATCAGCCTTTGAATCGGCAGAGAGATAGGCGTCTGTTCCCTCGACGCTGACCGTGTAGATCTTTTTGGCTTTTTCGGTCTCCGCATCGTTCCTTCCCTGCCATCCTGTCGGGAATCCCCCTTTATCCGCAGGGGCGAATTTGTCAATGACGAGGGCATCCGAAGCAGATACCAGGGTCCCGAAAGAGAGAAATAAGAAGAAAAGGGGCCAGATTTTCCGAGACATGTCTCTTCTCCTTTCCGTTCGCCCGGTTACACCCTCTCTTTGAATTCCTCCCCGAGCAGGCCTTCGGGGCGCACGAGCAGGACGAGAATAATGATGATGAAGGCGAGGGTATTCTTGAAGGCCACTGAGATAAATCCACCGGCAAGACTTTCCGCGACCCCGAGAATCAGTCCCCCCACGATGGCGCCGGGGAGACTGTTCAGTCCTCCGAGGATGGCAGCAGCAAAGCCCTTCAGAAACGGCTCCAGCATAAAGAACGGATCCAGAAGCAGGGCGGGTGCGAGGAACAGCCCGCCCAGCACCCCGAGGAGCGCTGCGAGACCCCAGCTGAGCGCGAGAATCTTCCGCGTGGGAATGCCCAGGGTCTGCGCGCCGGGCAGGTTTTCGGAAGTGGCCCGCATGGCAAGACCGATTCGGGTCTTCTGTACCAGAAAGTAGAAAAGGAGACATGCGGCAAGGCTGATGCAAAGGGTCCCCAGCCCCAGTTGACTGATGACCACGCCCCCGCCCAGATGGTAAATCTTTGTGTCCGAGAGCGGAAAAGGAAATGACTCCGGTTCCGTGCCCCCGAAATAAGCGATGAGTCCCTCAAGGATCAAGCCGAATCCGAGCGTGAGGATTATCTGGCCAAGCTGGGTGGCTTCACGCCTTTGTGCCGGAATGAGGACGCAAAAATAGAAAAGCATTGCGATGGCTGCGCCGAAGAGCAGGGCCAGCAGGAAGGAAAGGGTAAAATGAAAATTGAGCCCAAGAAGGGTAAATGCGAAAAATGTCCCGGCCGTGGCCATATCCCCATGGGCAAAATTCAGGATGCGGGTTGAGCGATAAATCAATGCCAGGCCCAGGGCAACCAGCGCATATATGCTGCCCGTGGAGAGTCCCGAAATACAATACTGCAGGAATTGCGACATCCGTTACCCCTCATTCTGATTCTTTTGTGTGTCTCGTTTCCACCGCATGCTGCTCAGGAAGCAAGCCGTTTCTTCCGTTCCGAGTCTTCCGGGCTGGTCTTTTCAGTGAGTTATCAGCATGGGATAGCTACCCCCTCCGCATTCTCGACTTCGTCGAGCTGCGGGTTCCCCCACTGATAAGTCACGAAAAGAACGGTGCCCTCTCGCCTGTCACTTCAGAAAAGGCTTCCTCCCTGAGCCTCCCTGGGGTGGGTTGCTCAAGGTGCACGTTATTTCTCTTACCGGAAAGGCCAGTTCCGGAAATAGAGCCGCATCTTGAACCACCGTCCGTAGAGGCCGAGGGGTTCGAAGATAAGGACAAGCAGAATGGTCACCCCGTAGACGACCGGTACCAACTCCTTATAGGCATTGAATACCTGCGGCACCAGGATGACAAACGCGGCGCCCATAATGGAGCCCTCCACAGAAGCCAATCCCCCGATGATGACGGCCACAAAAAGATTAATGGACTCCATGAACGTGAACATATTGGGTTCCACATACCCCATGAAAAGGCCGTAAAGGCCTCCCTGGACCCCCGTGTAAAATGAACTGATGGCAAAAGAGAGGAGCTTGTACCGGGTCAGGTTTACGCCGATCACTTCTGCCGCTATGTCGTTGTCTCTGATGGCTATGAAGGCGCGACCCATGTAGGAAGAGACGATATTGTAGGTGAGCAGGGTAAAAACAAGGGCTATGGTAAAATTGAAGTAGTAGTTGAAGTTGATGGAACTGAGACCCCAGAGGGGGGACATCTTGTGGATCATGAGCCCCATTCGCCCGCCCGAAAGGACTTCTGAATTGACAAAGATCTGGTACACGGCGATACCGAATCCCATGGTGGCAATTGCCAGGTACGGACCTTTCAGGCGGAGAGAAGGAAATCCCACCACAATGCCGAAAAGCCCCGCCGCAATGCCTGCTGCGAGCAGGCCCACGGGCCAGGGGGCTCCCCACTGGCTCAGATGACCGAAGGCGAATGCGCCGATTGCCAGAAAACCCGCCTGGCCGAAGGATATCTGGCCGGTATACCCGATAAGGAGGTTCTGTCCCTCAACCCCGATTGCGTAAATGGCGATAATGGCTACCACATAGATGATGTGTTCCGGGGCGAACAGGGGGAGCAGGATGAGGAACAGCACAAAAGCCGCCACCCAGACACGGGTCCAGAATTTTCGAATGAGCTGCAGTTCCTCACGGTAGCTTTCGATCAAATCCATCAGGCATTATCTCCTACCCATAAAGCCGGTCGATGAGATCCTTGTACCGCTTTTCCAGGAAGCGGCGTTTCACCTTCTTAGTCGGGGTCACGTCCCCGTCTTCTTCATAAAATCGCCTGGGGAGCAGGGCGAATTTCT
>CAZEGG010000267.1:0-5317 GCA_964511755.1 uncultured Desulfobacteraceae bacterium
TGACGCCTTCTTCGAATCTCCTGATGGTTTCCGCCTCGTGTCTCTGCATGGCGACCGAGACGAACGCCTGGATGCTCAGCCCCAGTTTTTCCGGGTCCAGGATGGCACGGTATCCGGTGACGAATCCCTGCTCTTCCAGGCGGCGAACCCGCTCGAGCACCGTAGATTGGGCAACTCCCAGCTCCCGCGCCAGTTCCACATTCTTCGCGCGCGCATTCTCCTGCAGGGCCTCAAGAATCTGAATATCCAGCGTATCGATGACGTCTCCTCCACCCAATAAAAAAACAGGCAACAGGTCAATTAATTTCGGGGAAAAGGCATATTAGTCGAATTATCTTCGTTAGATTTGCATTTTATCCGGATAATGTCCTGTTGTCAACATCTCTGTCCAAACCCTGGTGATCAGGCATTTCGGTAAATTATCCGGAAAAACTCATGGTGCGGGAATGAGATATCTGTACTCCAGGTCGCTCATCGCGTTGCTTTTCGGCATGGCATACCCTTGAGGCTCTGACTCCCGAAGAACAGGGGCGTTGACGGCCCCAAAGGACCAGGCTCTCCAACGAGCAATAGAAGGCGGGTTACCGATAGGCTGGATCTATTTCTTTGCCTGGGCTTTTCTGTCCATCCACACGCCGATTTCTTCCTTCATCTCTTTGACCGCGTTTGAGGTGCCGCCGAACAGGGCAGTCCGGGTCCTGATAAGCACTTTTTTGCCAAATTCCGACTGGGATTGGTTGAGCAGTTCCAGGCCCTTTTCGATTTCCTTGTTTCTGAAGGATTCGCACGCGTCGTCAATAAGGGAAAGGGGTTGGTCTATCCTTTCCTGCTGGATCTTATTCAGGGCAATTCCCAGGCTGGTTGATGTCACGAGAAGCGCCTTCCGGGTCATTTGAATTTCTTCCCTGAGGGCTTCAAGTACGTCTCGAGCCCCCTTTATGGACACTCCGGGGTTGATTTCTCTCTTCCTCGCCACTTTGAAGGCTTTCTTGAGCGATTTGCGGGCCTTCCGTATCCCCTTGCGGAAATCTCTCTCTGTTTCAAAATACCTGATGGAATTCTTGAGGAGATCATCATGGAATTTGACTATGCGCTGCGGCAACTTCTCTCTGTGGTATAAGTCTGAAAAAACCATTTTCGCGCCTCCGCTGCTAAATAGAAACGGCAATCTCTCTTCTTAGTCTTCAGCAAGTTTTGTGCCGATACGCGACAGGAATAGAATGGTCTCCTCGTGCCGTGAAAAAGTCCGGTCATTCCGGTCGACGCCCGGAGGAACAACCATACAGGGGGCTGAAAACGTGTCTTTCAGGAATGTAAATACTGTTATATATACCTCTTTTAAGGGTTAGCTTTCACAAACGTGTAAGGCACGAAGGCCGAGTCTGCATGGATCGTCCCGGACCCAAGGACCCCGGACGGGCACCTCCCTCTGCAGGCATTTATCCATTAGAATACGTTGGGCGGAAAAGAGTAGACAGCGCTTGTGGCCATGAAAAAACAGGCCCTTGTTGTTTCTACGGACGGCTCTGAGCGTCCTCCAGGATCGCCATGTAGTCCTGCTGCGTCACATCCCGCGGATTGGAGGCATTGGAGTTGTTCTGACAGGAATAACGGGCAATCACCGGGAACTCCTTTGGGCCGATGTTCAAATCCATGAAGCGCGGGATTCCGATTCGACGGGACATGGCTTCCACTTCATCGACCAGGAGTCGGGCCGAATCCCTCTCATCTTTCCCGGCGATGCCGACGGCTGCTGCGATGCGTGCATAGCGTTCAGTACAGGCCGGGAGATTGAAGCGCATTACCGGGGGCAGGAAGACCGCATTGGCAACCCCGTGGGGGACATCAAAAAGTGCACCGATGGATTCGGAAATACAGTGGACGGCGCCCACGTCGCTGTTGCCGAAGGCAAATCCGGCGAGCGTGCTCCCATACATCAGGTTTTCTCTGGCGACATTCTCCTGCGCGATATTCCCGTATGCCCTGGGTAACGAGTCCCAGACGAGCCGAATGGCCTTGAGAGCAAATGTATCAGTGATTACCGTGCCCGGCTTCACCGTGAACGCTTCGATGGCGTGGGTGAGCGCATCCATGCCCGTAGAAGCAACCACGCCTGCCGGCAAGGTCAGAAGCAGGTCAGGGTCCACAACAGCGACGGCAGGGAACAGCTTCGGTCCTTTAATGCTCATCTTGAAATTCCGGCGGGTATCGGTGATAACCGACACCCAGGTCACTTCGCTTCCGGTTCCGCAGGTTGTCGGGACGGCAATGACCGGTAATGGTGCATCGACGTATTTTTCCCTGCCTTCATACTCCTCGATCCGTCCCTGGTTGGTCGCGAGCAGTGCCACGGCCTTAGCGGCATCGATGGCGCTTCCTCCGCCCAGAGCAAGAATGACATCCGGAGCCTTCCGCCGTACCATTTCACCGAGACGGTTGACTGTTGTGGATTTGGGATTGGCCCCAACGTCATCAAACACCTCCAGGCCATCCAATAAAGACGTCACTCTATCCACCAGCCCCGCCTGCCGCAGATTCCGATCGGTGATTAAAACGGGTTGATTTGCACGAAGCTCTTCCCTGACCACCTTGTTCAGGGCATCAATACTCCCCGGCCCAAAAATGAGTCTGGTCGGCATATGAAAATTCATGACGGCGCTCCTTTTCTTCTTTCAGGTCAACTCCACAATACATTTTCCCAGCTTCTGCATAGCCCTCTCAATCGTCTCGGACCAGTTTGCAGCATTAAGCCGGATGAAGTTCCGGTAACGATCTGTGGAGGAAAAAATGTACCCGGGCGTGATGGCTATCCCTTGTTTCAGAGACTTCTTGTACAGTTCCATGGAATCGACTCCATCAGGTAATTGCACCCAGACAACAAAACCGCCGGTGGGCCGGGTCGTCCTGGTCCCTTCCGGGAAATGACGCTCCACGGCCTGCACCATAGAGGCCACGTTCCGTTCGTAGACGCGCCGAATCCCACGCATGTGGTGATGGTATCCCCCGCTTGCCAGGAATTCAGCGATTGCCAACTGGGGAAGAGTGGCCGTGGCCATGGTTGACGTATACTTGAGCCACTCCACCTGTTCCCTGAAACGACCCGGAGCCGCCCATCCCACCCGGTAGGCAGGGGCTATGTCCTTGGAAAATGAAGAACACAGCATCACCAGCCCTTTCTGATCGTAGGATTTCGCCACTACCGGACGGCGGCCGGTGAAGAAGATTTCGCCAAAGACATCGTCCTCGATAAGGGGAATCTCCTGTCCGGCCAGAAGAGTTACGAGATCTTTTTTCTTTGTATCAGGGATACAGCTTCCCAGGGGATTGTTGAAGTTTGAAGTGACCACGCACGCCTGTACCGGCGTATGCTGGATAGCGAATTCCAGAGCCTCCAGACTGATGCCTTCCCGGGGGTGGGTTGGTATTTCAAGGGCCTTTAATTCCAATGCCTCGACGCACTGCAGAACATCGAAACTGGCGGGCGACTCAATGGCTATGGTGTCCCCCCGCTTGCACACGGACCTCAGGGAAAGATTAATGGCTTCCGTACAACCCGAGGTGATTACAATGTCTCCGGGCGCAAGATTGCACCCGGCCCGCACACTATTCTTTGCGATCTGGACACGAAGGGTCTTGCACCCTTCGGGCAAATCGTACGCACCGCTCATTTCCCTTTTTCGTCTCCCGATGGAGGCCTGGATCCTGTTGAGCTTCTGCGTGGCCAGGAGGGAAGCATTGGGAAATGCTGCTCCCAAAGGGACCAGCTTCGGGTTCCGCGCGTCACGCAGAATCGTCTTGACCAATTGCCAGACACTCACTTTGCCCGGGTCAAGCTCAGGCGAGGAAATATCGGGTTCCGGCATGGCACTTGGAATTCTGGTAGAGACATACACTCCCGAGCGCTGCCGTGTCTCAATGAAACCCTGGGCTTCCAGAAGATAGTAGGCCTGGAGTATGGTGGAAATGCTCATCTGCTTCTGCCGGCTCATCTCACGCACGGAAGGGATACGATCTCCCGACCGAAAGGTGCCGGACTTGATGAGATGAATCACCTCTTCAGCGATCTCCTCGTATTTGTATAGTCTCGGTCTTACCTTCACCATGCGCCACGTCCAGGAAATTCAGATCAGGATTACAGTCCCTTGCGCTATCAACCATAACAGTAAGCAAAAAGCAAGATCTGTTCTGGTTACAATTCTATCTTTTTGAGACTGTTACTGTACTTTCTTCTTCTTTAAAATGCAAGAAACAAAATGGAACTATTGGAACGCAATTCGTTCCACAGATGATGGGAGAATCAGCCATGATGAGAATAACAAACGCGAATGCTCAAAATGGGTTATCCCGGCCATTGACCGGGCGAATTTGTAATGAACGGGATCCCGGATATGAAATGACTTTGAAAAAAGGAGCCTTGAAGAGGCTTTCCGGAGTCAAGAAGTGGGACCTGGTGATTTGCCTTGAGGGAGAAATCTGGATTACACAGGAACACGACCTGATAGACTACGTCCTTTGTCCCGGAGATGAGTTTTTTATCACGTTACCGGGCGTTGTCGTGATGCAGGCTCTCCAGGATGCCCGGGTGGAGATCATGTCATCCTTGAAAGGCACTTCCTACTCAGGAAGATATCCGATCTTTCACTAATCCGGCCCATAACACAGGAGGAACGACCCTTCCCAGTGGTTGTGCAGGACATGAGGGTCGTTCCCCTCTCTTCTCATCCGTTCCCCTCGTCCTTGGGTTTTTGCGCCACGCCGATGGTGAGGGGCCTTGCCGGATCCCCTGCAAGATAAAGGGTCTGCGTCGGAAAGGCGAATTCTATTCCCTCCTCACCGAAGCGGCGGAACACCTCCTTGTTGAACCGCTCGCTGAAATCCATGTATGCCCAATAGTCGGGGGGATGATACCAGTAAAAAACAATAATATTGAGGGAGGCGGCATTGAATTCATCGAAATAGACCCGCGGGGGGAAGTCAGGGTGCATCCCCTCATGTTCATGCAGTATCTCCTTGACGATCTCAATGGCCCGTTCGATCTTTTGCGGCGGAGTGTCGTACGTGACGGTAAGATTGGCTATGCGCTTGATATACGGCCGTTTGCCGATATTACGAATCATCTTGTTGGCCAATTCGCCGTTGGGAACAGTGACCAGATGTCCGTCCAGGGTCCTTATTTTCGTGGAACGAAACCCTACCTCCTCCACGGACCCGTCCTGGCCATCCACCACGATCCGGTCGCCCATCTCGAAAGATTTGTCCACAAACAGAACAACCGAACCGAAGAAATTCTTGACCGTATCCTGGGCCGCCAGCGCGA
>CAZEGG010000268.1:0-5302 GCA_964511755.1 uncultured Desulfobacteraceae bacterium
CGTGGGATACCTTGAGGATCGCGTTGGAGAGAGCCATTTCAAGATCCTCATTCCCAAAAGATTTTATGTGATAGTAAAAGATTCGTTTCTGTCGGACTCTGGTTTCAAATTCCGGCGTATTCACTTCCGCGCAAACGATAACCGGGAGATTTCCCTGCATTCCCTTGATGAGAGATATGAACTCGCAATCCTCCTCCAGGAGATCCGCGTCCAGTACCATGGCGTGCACTCTCTGGTTCTGCAGGGTAAGAAGTGCCTCCTTCTGAGTCCGTACATGAATGACTCTCAGATCGTTTTCATCCAGAAACGGCCGGAGCCCCGTCATAAGCGTCTCCGACGGTTCCGCAATTATCACGGCCTTTTCAGTATCCATGAGAGCCTCTTGGAAAAATATATTGAATCCTACCGCAATTTAAAATGTTAAGGGAAAAATTTACTGCGAGGTTATTAGAAACCTCGCTAATGTCAAATGCCAAAATCCAAATGCCAAATGAAATCCCAATGCCTCAATGACAAAAATATATGGCCACCCGCCGAATAACCCAATCTCACACAGAGACGCGGAGATCACAGAGCTTCACGGCAAAAAATAGAATGTTTTTCTCTGTTGACTCTGTGCCTCAAGTGAGGCCGCAGGTCGAATCCCGTTTTGCGGGATCTCCGCTTCACTCCGACGGGCGTGAGAAACAGCTTTTTGGCATTTGGCATTGGACATTGATTTGACATTTGGATTTTGAAATTTGACATTAATTCACCTGCTATCATTGAAGGCAGCCTCGTTTCCTGCTTAAGGAAAAGCACTCCAACATCAAGCTGACCTATACAACAGCAAGGTTCGTGCCTTCTTTCACGAAGGAATGGTTCGGCTTGTGATATCAATCACATAACGGGTAAAAAAGCAAAAAACGCGTTTCAAGAAAATGTGACATTTTACCCCATGAAATATGCTGAATACGGGAAAACTATTTGATATGTATCATTAAAATAGACAAATGAATACTTCTGGCAAAATGATACCAAATGCCCCGTTTTCGCATTGCTGGTTAGACTCTTGTCTTCATGTCGCCGTTCAGATATAGTTCTTGCCATTCTCGACCAGGCAGTAATTCACCACAGAACCACAGAGGACACAGAGTTATAAAACAAAAAGAGAAAAAGCCTTTCTCTGATAGCTCTGGGTCTCTAGTGAACGAAGTGAAAGGGCGTGAGACAGGAACCAGAATCTGCTCTTTGAGCAGATAAATTCATTTGCAGGTTTCCCGTAATGATCACGAAATTCCATGCTATTCTCCGAGCGCTTTGTTGTCCGGAAGGGGAAAAGGAACCCCTCGCAGGCATTCGTGCGGCTGCCCAGTTTGCCCCGAAAAAAGATTCCTCTGATGGCGGGTTCCGAAACCTCAATGCGGCGTTCCTGGTCTCTCTCTGCGGCCCCTCCCACCCGCAGTTTGAAACGGCCGAAGACTATCTGGCAAAAAAGAGCATATCAAGGGAATGGAGAGAGACCGCAGGCTTCTACCGCCTGGGAGGAAGGCTGCTCACAGGAGAATTTCTGGACCGGTGTGCACGGGAAAGGGATTTCAGAGAAAAAGTGACAGGACTGCATGAGTGGCTTCAAAATCCTGCACATTCAGGGCAGCCGGAAGTCACGCGCGAAAAGTTCTGGAGTGTATTTTTCCCTGAAGGGGTAGGTCTCCTGGAAGAGAAAGAAGTACACATCCATGCGCTCAGGGAGAGACGTGCCGTTTCGATTGATCGGCTCAATCCTCATCCTATCCAACAACCCTTGAGAGAACTTCTCTTCACCGCAAACGCCTTGCTGACCATCCCGCCCGATTACCTGGATATGAAAGCCGTCCCGTTTTCAGCTGCGGTGAAGGATGGGGTTGAACGGGCGAGAGAGGAGTCCCAGCAGTTCTGGTACGATCATCCCGTGCAGATAGGGACCCCTGGCCACAGGAACGAGATCGTATACGGGCTTCGCGAACTGAACAAGGCGATCGCTTTTGAGAAGGCTCAATACAAGGTCGACAGCCGCCTGAGATTGTGTTGCGCACTTTCCATTTCCGTAACGCACAAGGAGCTTCGGAGAATCGCGGGGCAATACCTTCGGGAAGTGCTCAGGGGTGCAGGAAGCCTGGAGCATCTTCGGATCTTTGTTTTCACGGAAGCCGACACCAAGCGTATGGTGGATCAGGTCCTCGCGCCGGCGTCGAGACACTGGCTCGACGAACACGACGCAGACTTGCTGCACGAGATCATCGGGGTGGACGGCGAATACGGCAGGCATTACAGTTTCCTCAAGGCTCTCGCCGCCTTCTGGCAGGTGTTTATCGATCCTGGTGTGAGGGGGACGTTCAAGATCGATCTGGACCAGGTGTTCCCCCAGGAACAGCTGGTGCGGGAGACCGGGCTTTCAGCCCTCCAACATTTCAAGACACCCCTGTGGGGGGCAGAGGGAAGGGATTTTCAGGGACGAAGGGTGGATCTGGGCATGATCGCCGGCGCCCTGGTAAATCAGAGAGACACTGCAGCCTGTCTCTTCACCCCGGACGTACCGTTTCCTTCAAGAGGCATCTCGGGGAGTGACTGGATTTTTTTCAGCTGTCTTCCCCAGGCCCTTTCTACGGAGGCGGAAATGATGACCCGGTACGAGCCGTCCTCCTCCGATGGATTTCCCAGAGTGATCCAGCGCGTTCATGTAACAGGAGGCACCACGGGCGTCCTGGTTGACCGCCTGAGAAAATACCGCCCCTTTACCCCGGGTTTTGTGGGCCGCGCAGAGGACCAGGCCTATCTGCTCTCCATGCTCGGTCCCGGAGAAGGCAAGGCGCTCCGATTCGTGCACAAAGACGGCCTCATCATGCGTCATGACAAGGAAGCGTTTGCGGAAGAGGCCATTCAAGCCGCTGCAACAGGAAAAAAGGTGGGAGATTATGTTCGTATTCTGACGTTCTCCGCCTATGCCCGGGTATTGGGACAGGATGTGAAGTCCATCAAGAAACAGGTGGACCCGTTCACCGGCTGCTTTATCTCGCAACTGCCCGTGACCGTCGCGTATCTGAGGTTTGCCCTGGATGTGGCTGCCTCTTTTCAGGCGGGAGAGAACAGGGAAGGAGGCAGACTGGCAAGAATGGGTGCGCAGCGCATCGGCGAGCTCGTCCGCACGCTTACGCAGCAAGAGAATCCATTCAAGGCTCGACTCGATCGGGAAACAAGAGCGTGGGATCTTTTCTATGACACGCTTGATCAGGCGGAAGAGGGCCTCAGGAAGAACGATCAATTTGCGTTGGATCTGCAAAGAAGAGCCGGGCATCTCCTCCAAGAATGCGAGATGCCTAATTTTTGAATTGACACAGGTTAGCGAATTCCGTACATTAACACATCTTCAATCTTATCCTCGCTGGACCTTATCGGATGGAACGCCGCCTATGAAAATCAAGTTTTGGGGAACCAGAGGCTCTATCGCTGTCCCGGGAAAAGATACCACGGTCTACGGGGGAAATACCACTTGTCTGGAAGTGAGCCTGCAAAGCGGCAGGAAGATTATTGTGGATGCGGGGACCGGTATTCGAAGGCTTGGTGAACAATTCCAGGCTTCCGGCGCCCCGGTGGACATTCACCTTCTCATAACCCACATTCATTGGGACCACGTTCTCGGCTTTCCTTTTTTCGCACCCATTTTTGATCCGGCTACAAAGATCGTCATAGACGGGTACCCCACCTGCATGAAAGGACTTCGGTACACATTTGATAACAAAATGGGGGATGGCTTCTTTCCGGTCCGGTTTGACGATCTCAAGGCAACCATAGACTACCGGGACGAGATCCAGCGGAAGCCGCTGCAGCTGGACGGCGCTACCGTCGATACGGTCCCTACCCGCCATCCGCAGGGCGGATTCGGCTACCGCTTCCGGGAGGGAGATACTACGGTCGTCTTTATTACCGACAATGAGCTGCTCTGGAAAGACAGCAAAGGCACCCACGAAAAGCGATGCGTTCGGTTCTGCGAAGGTGCAGACGTCTTGATTCATGACGCCCAGTACACGCCGGAAGAAATCGGGGATCGGCGAGGATGGGGTCACTCGGATTTTCTCTCGGCCGTGGACCTGGCAATCAAGGCGTCGGTCGGTCGGCTTGTCCTTTTCCACCATGATCCCACCAGGAAGGATCTTGAAGTCACAGCCATCAGGAAGGCCTGCGAAAAGTATGCGTCCGGAACCGGGGCGCGATTAGGGATCGAAGCCGCCATAGAAAACAGCGAGATAACCCTCTGACTTCCCACTAGCGCATGACATCCGAGGATATTCATCCAGCAGAATTGTAGAGTCTTCTGGTATTCAATAACCTCCGTAAAGTCCAAATGTCAAAATCCCAATGCCAAATGAATGACAAATGCCAAAGCTCAAAAGACTATTTCTCACGCCCGTTCGGCCTATGGCCTCACTAGAGACTCAGAGACAACAGAGAAAGAATTTTTTTGCAGTTAATCTCTGATTGCTCTGTGTCTCTGTGTGAGATAAGGTTTTTGTTGGGATTGATTTGTCATTGGGATTTTGGACTTTGTTATTGGTTTGTACGGTTTTGCGGCCCAGCAGTCTAGCCGCCAAGCTGTCTGGCCATTCACCCTTTGAGCTTTGATATTTGTCATTTTGTGAGAAAAAGTATGATAGAAGTGGAAATGCTTCGCATTTATAATTTTCAGGGTGAGAATTCTCGAAATGGCAGCAATATTCCAGCTTATTGAAATCAAGAATGAGAGAGATTCCTCCAGGAAAAGCGTCTCTCTGGGCATTCAGGTCAGGGTAGGGGAGCAGGTGGGCACTCTCCCGATTACCGCCGAGTGTGGATCCGTAGGAGCCTTTGCAAATGAAGTGAAAGCCCTGCAAAAAGAACTCGAAGATGCCCTTGGAAAGGCAAGGGCCTTGTTCGAGGGAAAGTCATCCGGGGAAGGATCGGAAATCAGCGGTGATATGACTCCGGAACAGGTCTGGGCGGTGCTTTCTGCGATTTCTGGAGAAGATGCCTTTGTGGAGACCTTCAACGGTATGGCGGAGGAGCGGAGGCGGGAGGTTGCCGAGTACATTCTGACATCATGCAATATATTCGCAGGAAAGGCCGCGGTTTTCTCAGCCCGGTACGACAGCGACGCCGCCCTCCTGGAATAAATCCAATCCATGCTGAATTCACCACGGAGCTACAGAGAACGAAAAGGCCGGCCATGCGTAATTATCATGGTCGGCCCTCATTTTCTTCTGGTGGAGCTGATCGGGATCGAACCGACGACCTCATGACTGCCAGTCAT
>CAZEGG010000269.1:0-5289 GCA_964511755.1 uncultured Desulfobacteraceae bacterium
TCCTCAAGACAAGCAGAAGCGCGTCACACGGGCGAACTTGGTTCCACAGACCGGCGCGGGATTTCTCAGGAGAGACGCCAGGGATTTCAGAAGGCAGGAGGTAATCCACCCTGGCAAAGGTGGTTTTTTTTGGCCGGTACATGCTGGACAGGAATTCGATGCGCTCGTCGAAAACCATCACCGTTGCCATTTTTGTATCCTTCCGGGCAGCGGAATGATCCTCATCTTTGCCCCTGGCACCGGTAAGGGCATTGAAAATGGTCTTCTTGCCGCATTGGGGGAGTCCCGCGATCCCCAGTTTCATTGCACGCAACCCCCCTTTCTTTCTCGTCCCCACGAAGGCGGATCAAAAGGCACCCTTTCTCTTTCGGAGGAGAATATACAGGGCACCACTCCCGCCATCGTATGGTCTGGCTGTTGAAAACGCAAGGACTATCTTCCTTGCCGGACCGCGGGTGAGCCAGTACGGCAGACGCTCTTTCAGGATAGGTATGTGGTCCTGCGAGTTGAGACCGCGGCCGTGAACCACGAGCACGCATCGCAGACCCGCATGGAAACTCTTCAGGATAAACTCGGTCACTTTTTCCTGGGCGTCCTGCTTTGTGAGCCCGTGAAGGTCTAGGTAACTCTGGATAGGAAATTCCCCCCGTTTCAATCGCTGCATCAGTTTTGGATCGAATCCTGGAACGGACCCTTCCATATATTCGTCGGAAAAGGTGATGTCCAGCTCAGCAACCCCGCTCACCAGTTCGGACAGTCGGGTCATGGTCTCGAGTTCATCGTCCGGAGCAGGATGAGGCGGTCTGGTATCTGTTTTCGGCGGGGAGAGAAAGCGGTTGTTCTCGTCACTAAGGGGAGAGACGCCGGCCATGGCTTGCTCGAAGAGCTTTTCATCCTCGTTCAGGTGGAGATCCGTCTGCCCTGATTCCTCTTCAGGAGGAGACGAAGATGGAAGGTCTGCGTCGGGCAGAGTTATCCGTCCCCGCAGCGCAGGATTGAAGGGAAGCGCCTTTCCCCCGGTGTTTCTGTTTCCGGCGATTTTTTTCCTTTTTTTTCTCCGGGCCATATGTCGCTGTCAAGATTCGGGGTCGGTTATGCTATTCGGAATGTCAGCACCCCTATTTGTTTCCGACTTATCCCGGTTAGGCTTGCAAAAATACCGGTGGTAGCATAAGATCGACCGCAAGTACAATGGATGCGCTGATTCCGAGTCGGGCGTATTCTATGACGAAGGGTGTGAAATGGCAAGAATAGATGACTATAGAGCGGCCGTAGAGTTAGGGAGAAAAGGGTTGGCAGGGAAAAACCCCAAGCGAGTCGCCGACCAGACTGGGGCACGCTTTACTTTGTCCGATGATAACAAGGCTGCCCTGATACTGGAATTTCTCCATAGGGATGTTTCCATCTCCTGGGAGGACTTGGGCATTTCCTTCAAAGGCACCGGAGAGGAGATTCCCATCCAGCAGGAGATACTGATCCTGCATTACCTGAACGGAGCGGCTGGTGCAAAGGTAGAGGGGGAGTGGATAGCCTACCAGGAGGTTCCGGACGGCAAGTTCTATCTCGATGCGTTCCTCAGGAGGGCCAAGAACCCTCTGGTCGGGGCCTTCGGGAGATGCCCCGAGAGAATGCTTCCCATAACGCAGCGGATGTACGGGGCCACGCCCTTTGATCAGGGTGACTATTCGGTGGTAGTGCAGGCCTTTCCCCTCGTGCCGGTTGCCCTGATCCTCTGGGAGGGGGATGACGAATTCCCTCCTGAAGGAAACCTCCTTTTCGACCGGAGTATCTCGCATATCCTCTCGGCCGAGGATATCGCGTGGCTGGCGGGAATGATCGTTTACCCCATCATGGGAATGGCTGGAGACGAGAAGAAGTAAACACCATCCGAGAATTCAGGGCGCAGGGTGGATGCAAGGAGGAAAGCAAAATGGCTACGCAAGAACCAAAAGTCGCGGTGCTGATGGGAAGCACTTCAGATGCCGGTGTTATGGAGGGGTGCTGGGACCAGCTCAGGAGCCTGGATATCCCCTATGAGATAAAGGTCCTTTCCGCTCACAGGACCCCGGACCAGACGAGAAATTACGTGACGTCGGCAGCCGGCAGGGGGATAGAGGTCATTATCGCTGCCGCCGGATGGGCGGCGCACCTGGCCGGCGTTGCGGCTTCCTACACCACTCTTCCGGTTATCGGGGTCCCCATTGATTCATCTCCCCTGCAGGGCATGGATGCTCTCCTGGCGACGGTTCAGATGCCCCCGGGGATTCCGGTCGCCACCATGGCTGTGGGGAGCGGCGGCGCAAAAAACGCAGCGGTGCTGGCGGCTGAGATTCTGGCCCTCAAGTATCCTTCCGTCAATCAAAAAGTTCTGACATATCGTGAAGAAATGACACGGAAAACCCTCGAAAAGGGGAGCGATTTCGAGAGCGGAACGTAAAGGAGAAAGGAAGTGTGCGACCCGCAGGGGAAAAAAAACACCCCGAACACGAAAGCAAACAGGAAGGAGCCGGACGAAAAAGGAATCCAGGAATCAGCGGACATCATCAGGCGAGGGGGGGTAGCCGCCTACCCGACCGAGTCGTTTTATGGGCTGGGGGTGGATCCCGCCAGAGAAAGTGCGGTGGAACGTTTGTTTCAGATCAAGAGACGGCAAAGAGAACAGCCTATCCTGGTTTTGATCCCCTCCATTGAAACACTGGATTTCCTCGTGCGTCGTATTCCTCCTGCGGCGCGAATACTGATCCAAGCCTTCTGGCCGGGAGGGCTCACTCTGGTTTTTGACGCCTCGGATCGTGTCCCCCGGACAATAACGGGAGGCACCGGAAAAATCGGAATCCGTGTCTCCAGTCATCCGGTTGCCGCATCACTTGCAGGCGCGGTTGGCGGTCCCATTACCAGTACCAGTGCCAACCTATCCGGTAAGCAGCCGTGCCTGACCGCCCATGAAGTGGCGCGACAATTGGGGAGGCAGGTGGATATTATTCTGGACGGCGGCACTACACCGGGAAAATACGCTTCCACAGTCCTGGATGTTTCCGGGGACCCCCCGCGTGTTCTGCGGGAAGGAATGGTTTCCCGGAAAGAGCTTCAACAATATATAGACCTCCCGTACACCAAAGCGAGAGTTGCTCCCCTCTAAGCGAGGAGGATCCCGTTCAAAAAACTCCTTCCCTTCAGGAACGGTTGTCCCGGGTTTCGCTTCGCTGAACCTGCCTCCCGTACCAGTCGATCTGCCGGCATACGCCGCGGATGACTCTCACTTCCCTTGCGCGGAGAGGAATTCGCGACAGAAATCTCCGGATATTGAGCATCCAGTGTTCGGGATTGTCTGGCTGCAGGAAGCCGATTTTCATGAGGACCTGTTTCATGTGATCGTACATCCCTTCCAGTTCGAAGCTGTTCGCGAGCCGGGGCCCGGCTTTTACCGGTTTCTCCGTGGATGCGACGGAGATTTCGTAGCAGAGGATCATGACCGCTTGGGCGAGGTTGAGGGAGGAAAATCCGGCGGTGGGAATGTTCACGATGGTATGGCAGTGTCGCAGTTCTTCATTGGAAAGCCCCCGGTCTTCCGGTCCGAAAAGGAGACCTATCTGGTTTTCCTGAGATAGGGGAATGAGCTCCCGAGCTAAGATGCGCGGAGTTGTCAACGCAGGTCTCAACGAGCCGAGCCTCGCGGTGGTTCCCGCCAGGTAGTGAAACGGGGCAAGGGCGGATTTCAGATCCTCGAAAACCTCCATTGCCTCCACGACAGTCCAGGAAGGTCCTGTTGCGGTTTTCAGGATCTTGGAAAGATCGCAGTTTTTTGGCCGTACAACCGCCAGGTGTCGGAGCCCCATATTTGACATGGCCCGGGCCACCGAGCCGATATTTTCCGGGATCTGCGGGTCAAGCAGGATGATTCCGATATGAGAGAGGTCTATTCTCGTACTCATGCACGTATCACGTCATGGCTGTTCGCCTGAAGCCTGTTCATCCGGCGCTGCCTGAAGGATCTTCAGTATATCGGCCATGAGGCTGTCGCTGTCAAAGGAAAAGGAAACGGTTCCTTCTGTGACCTCAAAGTAGGTGAGCCGGCATCGGTATTCTTCTGCCACTGATTCCAGAACTTCTCTGAACTGAACCGCATCCGGATGGTTCTCGCTGTCCACATCCCGGGAAAGAAGGTCTACTTCAATGATTCCGGACGAGATGGTCATGTCCCGATTAACCTCGCGATTTAGGTTGCTCCCTCGAACATATGCAGCCTCTCGGCACAATACTCCGGAAGGGATCCTGAGGGCTATTGCTCTTCCTGCTCGTGTCAGTATACGGGTTCTCGCAGGAAATGCAAGCGGCTGGAGGGATCAAAACGTTCCGGGCAACCAATACCGTCGACCGCGGGCGATGCTTCTGGGAAAACAGGTCTTTTGTTAAAGAATACGCTCAGTGATGCCGATTTATTGACGCGATATCGATGCTGCAACGTCCCGGGATATGAAACCCATGGGTATTCGGAAGAGATCCCGGCAAAGACAGCGTTTCATTCGAAAGCCATTTAGCTCAATCTTCTCGTCAAAATACAAGAGATACCTTTTCCCCCTGCTTCACGGTGTTTTTGGGGAAAATAATGGGGAGAATTGGAACAGTGTATGCATACCTTAATTTCGTACTGGTTCAGGAACGGCCGCTTCCGGGCGGCACGGTGAGGGCATTATTTCCTGTGCCTGGGTAAACGACTCGCTTTCCATCGCCGGTACTAAAAGGTGGTGATGAACCAGGCTGACTGCTTCATGTAAGAAGAAGATTTCAGGAAGGTGATCGTCAAAAATCCCGCTGCCGAGAAGAGCCTATTTTGTGATTGAATAGAGAGGAGTGCCGGGTATAATATGCCCGCCGCAGGTTACATTTTTCCAGGAGGATTGTATGGCACAAATAGACGCCTTTTTCAAGTTGATGCATGAACAGGGGGCATCGGACCTTCATCTGGTCGCAGGACAGCAGCCGGTCCTCCGCATAAACGGGGAACTGGAGCGAGTCAAATACAAACAACTCGAGAATGACCCTTTGAAGGCGATGCTTTATGAAATTGCTCCCGAGGAAAAGGTGAAAGTCTTTGAAGAGACAGGCGATATTGATTTTGCTTATGAGATACCAGGCCTAGCCAGGTACCGGGTAAACTTTTTTCAGCAGAAGAACGGTGTGGGCGGCGCCTTTCGAGAGATTCCATCCGACATCCTGACCTGCGAACAGCTTGGCCTTCCCACCGTCGTGGCAAGGCTGGCGACGTTGCCCCGGGGACTGGTTCTCGTA
>CAZEGG010000270.1:0-5229 GCA_964511755.1 uncultured Desulfobacteraceae bacterium
CACGGATCGTCAAAAGCGAAAGGCTGAGGCAAATACTCCTGATGCTTTGCATCATTCCATTCTGGACAAGCTATATTACCAGGATGATTACATGGATTCCTATTTTAGGTGACGCAGGATTAGTCAACCATGTTCTTATGAAGCTGGGATTAATCAGTAAGCCGCTCGGGTTTCTGCTCTTCTCACAGCCTGCGATGATCTTTGTGATGGTCTTTCTGTACTCGGTGTTCTGCGTGGGGCCTATCTTTTTTTCCATGTCACAGATTGATGAAGAGGTGATCGATTCTGCGCATGACCTGGGTGCAGGGAGTTTAAAGACCTTTCTGCATGTTATCGTCCCTCTGTCTGTTCCAGGTGTAGCGACCGGCGCCTTGTTTGTAATCGTCATGGTCATGGGAGAGTATGCCACAGCGTCAATTATCGGCGGAAACAAGTCTCCGCTTCTCGGAAACTCCATCATGGCCAATAGCGGCGCCCTTCAGTGGACGACAGCTTCTGCTTTTTCCGTATTGCTCATAGCTTTGACCCTGGGCCTGGTTGTCATGCTGTTCCGCATAATAGATATCCGTAAACAGCTAAGGTAAGAGAGACCTCTATGAAAAGAAGAGCCTCTGATATTCTTCTAGGATCCTGGACATACATTTTCATTTTTGTTCTTTATGCCCCTTTTTTTGTAATGCTCGTTTTGTCTTTTCAAGGGCCCACAGGGACGACGACTTTTCCCATGCAGGGGACCAGCCTGTACTGGTATAAGAGGTTATTTGGCCTGCATGTAAGCTCCGCAGAACTTCTCAAGGCCGCTGAGGAAGGTGCCAGATTGGGCAGCTATTGGGGGCCTTTCCTGAGAAGCGTAATTCTCGGTATCATGACCATGTGCCTGTCCACCGTGATCGGAGCTTTGAGTGCGATGGCCTTCCGAAAACCTTTCAAAGGGTCTGGGGTGATCTTTTACCTGATCCTTCTGGGACTTATTACTCCCGGTGTCTGTGTTGGCCTCGGCCTGGCTCTTTTCTTCAATCGGATGGGTGTGGCCCTCGGTTGGTATACCACCGCGTTGGTAGGTCATCTGGTGTGGACTATCCCGTTCACCTTTCTGGTTATGCTTATAACCTTCAGTCGTTTTGATCCCACGGTCGAAGAAGCTGCAAGTGTTCTGGGCGCAAGTCCTTGGACCACATTTCGAACAGTAACATTTCCAATCATTGTTCCCGGACTTTCTATTGCAGCACTCTTTGGCTTCACTCTCTCTTTTGATGAATTCATCAGGACAGTTTTTCTGTCAGGCCCTCAAAATACGCTGCCGCTTTTGGTGATGGCTTCGTTGACCGCTAGAGTGACACCGAAAATCTATGCCTTAGGCACGGTAACGACCGTACTGTCTCTCATAATTGTGATTAGTATTCTCTGGTTTGTAACTCGAAAGGAAAGTGAGAGGTGAACCACTCAGTCGGAGGGGAGCATTCTTGACAACCGTAAGGAAGAAATGATCTGTTTGTGATTAGAAGACGAGGAGGTACGAAGATGGAAAATGAGATACTTGAAAACTTGAGGAAAGCCCTGCTTGAATACAACACCAAAGAGTCAGCGGATTGGGCGAGAAAGGCCGTCGAAGAGGAGATAGACCCTCTCAAGGCTCTGGATACGTTGGTTGGCGCCATCAGAGAGGTAGGAGACAGCTTTGGGTCGGGAGAGAGCTTCCTTCCCGATTTGATCGGTGCTGCCGATGCCATGCAGAGTGCGATGCCTATTCTGGATGAGGAGATCAAGAGACGAGGGTCCACGCGGGAATCCATGGGAAAAGTCGTCATAGGATCGGTATTCGGGGACATCCATAACATCGGGAAGTCCATGGTCACTTCTTTACTGACGGCACAGGGCTTTGAAGTACTGGATTTAGGAATTAACGTGCCGACGGACAAGTTCATTGGGGCGGTCAAAGAACACAATCCACAGATAGTGGCAATGTCGGCTCTTCTGACCACAACCGCTCCCGAAGGGAAAAAAGTTATCGACAGCCTGAAACGGGAAGGGCTGCGGGAGAAAGTGAAGGTCATTATTGGTGGCGGCGCGATAAATGAGGCCTTTGCTGAGAGCATTGGGGCAGACGGATACGACCCAACAGCCCCCGGTGCGGTGGGTCTATGTAAATCTTTGCTTGGAAAATGAATGAAATCGAAGAAGTTCGCTTACAACCTAATTTCAAGTTAGGAGGGCTGCTATGGCCATGAAAGGTTTTGAGAGGAAATTTAAGGCCTTTGAAATATTACCTGATGAACAGATTGAGGCCATTCATAAAGGAGTCATCCAGGTTCTTGAAGAAACCGGATTGGCTTTTCATGACAAGAGAGCGCTCGATATTTTTGCGGAAAACGGGTGTAAAGTTGATTTTGAAAACGAGAGGGTAAGGTTTCCCGAATGGCTGGTAGAGGAGTGTCTCGCAAAATGCCCCACCAGTTTTCGTGTGAAGGCGAGGGACCCGAATAATGATATTATCCTCAGTAGCGGTGGTCCGACTTATTTCGCTTGTTCTTCAGGGTTTGGAACTCTGGACCTGGATACATGGGAATACCGCACAGCCACGAGAAAGGAATACTACGACTTCATAAAGGTGTTGGACGCGTTGCCCCATGTGCATTCAATTTCCGCTTTCCCTTATTTCGGGTTTGCTAAAGTTCCCCAATGCATGTGCCTGCTCGAAGGCAATGCCGCGAATATCAGGATGTCATCGAAGACGCAAATGCAGGGTACTGTCGGAGACAACGACACCTGGAACATCAAGATGGCAAAGGCTGTAGGAATGGATCTCTTGAGTCTTGTAAATCCTGCCGCTCCGCTCTCATATTACGATCAGCATACAACCTGTCTTCTTAAATATGTGGAAGAGGATGTGCCTTTTCATTTCGCATCCGGACCTGTGATGGGGGCGACGGCGCCGGCCACGATTGCAGGAGGCATGGTGACGCCTTATGCGGAGAGTTTTGGCGGCGTGATTTTGGCCCAGCTCGTGAAACCGGGTGCCCGACTTTGGGTTGGCAATTACGCAAATGTACAGAACATGCGAACAGGCTCGCCTGATAACGGAGCCATAGCGAATTCGCTGCATGAAGTAGTATTCAATCAGGTTGCGCGAAGATACAAGCTGCCCACGTGGAGCAGTTCCTGCGCGTGGACCAGCTCGAAGCAATTCGACTTTCAGAGCGGGTACGAACAAGGAATGGCAGCCATGCTGTGTGCGCTCTCCGGGGCAAATTATCTGCTGTTCCAGTGCGGATTCACTGCTCAACTGGCTACCCACCCGGTCAAGGCGATTATGGACGACGATATCGCCGGCATGGTAGGACGTTTTCTGCGCGGAGTGGATGTAAATGACGAAACACTGGCCGTAGATCTTATCAACGAGGTCGGACCGATTCCCGGCATGTTTTTGAACAAGGCTCACACAAGGAAGTGGTGGAAAGAAGAGCAGTTCGTCCCCGCTCTTGCAGACAAGCGGCCCTATTTGGAATGGGTCAAATCAGGCAAAAAAACCATCATCGACCAGGCAAGACAGCGGATGGAAGAAATTCTCTCGACACATGAGCCTACACCTTTGAAGCCGGAACAAGAGCAAGCACTCGAAGACATCCTTCAAGAGGCACGGGAGTACTACCGGAAGAAGGGACTCATTACTGATGAAGAATGGAAAATTTATCAGGAGGATCTAGCGTCGCCCAACTATCCGTATGCGTAATCGGACACCTTTTCCTTAGGGTGTTGTCTCAGGCTCACATCATTTGGATGTCTTCTTTTTCTTTCTTCTCTCAAGAGACAGGGCGAGAGAGTGACAGGATACGATAAAGAACTCTCGCCCCTGTCTTTAAACCTCGAATATCCGTTGGAGCCCGTTTTCATGAATCGGTTGGAGTGACGGAGAGTACTCCCGGTATGAGTTCGCCCGGGGATCATGTGTTCGGAGTTGTTTTAAGGTTCGGACAACTGATTTGGTACCGGGACCCTTTGTATTCGGGGGTTCGGCATCGGAAATCAAGCCAAAAGGTGACGACATGCAGACTAAGGTAACCAGAGAATCGAACGAAGTCATTATTGGAGATGAAACCTTCACTGTGCTTATCGGGGAGAGACTCAACCCTACAGGAAGGAAAAAACTGACTGAAGCACTGGAGGAACGCAGATTTGACCTGGTGTCTCAGGAAGCTCTGAGCCAGGTCGAGGCAGGAGCAGATATTCTGGATGTGAACGTGGGAGTATCAGGGGCAGATGAGGTATCACTGATGGTGGACGTAGTTCATTTGCTCATGGAGACGGTCCAGGTCCCTCTGTGCATAGACAGCAATGACCCCAAAACCCTCGAGGCAGCCCTTAAAATTTATAGGGGCAAGGCTCTGGTGAATTCAGTGAACGGTGAAGAACATTCTCTGAAGGAAATTTTGCCTTTGGCTAAAACGTATGGGGCGGCGGTCATAGGGCTGCCGGCAGATGAAAACGGAATTCCCAATGAAGTGGACAGACGCCTTGAGATCACCCATAAGATTATAGATCGTGCCGAGGCGGTCGGCATTCCTATAGAAGACGTCATCATCGATTGCCTGGCTATGACAGTCGGAGCAGATGCCAAAGCTGGAATTCTGGTCCTGCAGACTATACAAAATATCAAGAAAGAGTTCGGAGTGAATCTCACTCTCGGCGCAAGCAATATCTCGTTTGGTCTGCCCGACCGGACGCTGATCAACGGAGCCTTCTTGTCCATGGCCATTGCCAGCGGAGTAAACTGTCCGATCGTAGACGCCGCCAAAGTGATACCGATTGTAAGGGCAAGTGATTTGATTTTGGGCCGCGATACATACGCCAGGCGTTACACCAAAGCCTACCGTGAAAGACAAAATCTTTAGCAAAAAGCACTATTGGTTCAGTACATAAAAGGCTCCCTCCCGATCAACACTGAGGCCTCAGACAAGATGAGGAATCCTGCAGAAATAGTCAGAAAAGCTCTTACCCATCAAAACCCGGAATGGGTGCCGAGGAGCGAACTCTGGATCACTTCCGAGATCCTCGTGAAGATGGGTCACAAGGATACGTTGGAAGGACTTCTCAGTCTGAGAAATCAGCTGGGTATGGATGTCCTTTTTCTTCCCGTGTCCGATACGGAAACGTTCAATTTTTCTCAAGGCTATCGTTTCTTCAGCGTAAGGGATATTCCAAAAGCCTTGGATCTCAGCAACCTGTTTGTTG
>CAZEGG010000271.1:0-5215 GCA_964511755.1 uncultured Desulfobacteraceae bacterium
GTATTGAAATTTTGAGGATTTCAGGGTAATAGAACATCTTAGAGGAAATGTATGGCATAATTCGGCATTAATGATGTCAATCCTAAATCGCAAGGAACAATTATGAGTTATTCAAACGATACTCATCTTAAGTCGATGGGCTACATCCTATGGATCTTCGGTTTCACCGGCTCCCATCGTTTTTACTATGGCAAACCTATTTCAGGAACCATTTGGTTTTTCACTTTAGGGCTCTTCCTTATCGGCTGGATTATCGATTTTTTTCTCATTCCATCTATGGACCGGCAGGCTGATTTCAGATACCGTAGTGGTAATCTCAGCTACACGGTAGCGTGGATTTTGCTGACATTTCTGGGATTATTCGGCATACACCGTTTTTATTTGGGAAAGTGGTTCACGGGGATAGTATACCTACTGTCAGGTGGCATCTTAGGCCTCGGGTATCTATATGATCTTTGGACCCTAAATGATCAAGTATCGCTTTTAAATAGCAGTCAGTAGCTCCACAGAATGAGACCTCGCTTTTGTACCGGCTTACCGAACCAGTGCATGTACTCGGACGCGCAATTGAGCACCGCACGCCGGTAACGCACACCGTTATCCAAATCCGTGAACCCGAGGCGTACTACAATGTAAGGACTGTATTATCAAACCGGTCGATATGGCTCTGTGATCAGTTATTAATGCCAACACTATTCGAAACTTGATTTCATCAGTTAAGAACGATAGGTTCATGCAAAATATGGTTGACCAAAGGGTACGATGATATCTGTAATTTTGGCTGGCTGGGGATACTCTCAATAAATCACAACTTGACCTGAGATCATGGCAGGCTATCACACGAATCGGTGGTGTCAGTTTTTGTGGAATAGCCACAACGTACTTGCGGCCATGAAAATTTTTGCCGTTGATCCGATGAGCATCTATCCCAACATTTGACCAGGATGCGTTCCAGAAGCTACTCTCAATTAATCTGTACTCTGGCTAAAGTTGAGATTAGGTATTGATATCTTGCACTTTCTCAGGCCTGGTAAATTTGCAGAAGGTTGAAGATTACTGGAATGTATTTTTCGACAGACAGAAAGAGTTAAAGAAGCGCTTCGATGCAACTGACATTGCAATACCATTTCCGCAGCGAGATATGCCCATTTACAGAACAGAATAGGCCGTCAGCCTCCCTCAGAAATGAGTGGACGGTATAATTAAATATGCCACATAGTGACCACAGCCATCTGCGCTGCGTGCTGTCGATGGCTGACTGGCACCTCCAGGGTCGCGAATTTAGGAGATCGTATGGAAATAAAGCCATTTAAAAAAACAATGGTACTGGTTCTCGTTTTTTTCTTTTTAGGCACTCTCACATTTGGATGCTCGAAGGCGTATTACGGTGCCATGGAAAAGGTGGGGATCCATAAGCGAGATATTCTGGTGGATCGGGTGGAGGATGCCCGTGATGCGCAGTCTGAGGCACAGGACCAGTTTAAATCTGCCCTTGAGCAGTTCAGATCTGTTGTTCAGATTGAAGATACGGATCTCAAAAAGGCCTATGAAACTTTAAATGCCGAGTATGAAGCGAGTGAAAAAGCGGCGAACAATGTTTCTGAACGCATCGACAAGGTAGAGTCCGTTGCAGACGCCCTTTTTGAAGAGTGGAAAGATGAACTGGAACTCTATAAAAGCGCCAAGCTGCGAAACTCAAGCAAACAACAACTTCAGCGGACACAAACCCGATACCATAAGATGTTGGCCAGTATGCATCAGGCCGAAGAAAGCATGTTCCCGGTTCTACGTACCTTTCGTGACAATGTACTTTTTTTGAAACACAATCTCAATGCCCAGGCGATCGGTTCTTTGCGAATGGAATTTAGCTCTTTGAAGAGGGAAATCGATGGTCTGATTCGAAAAATGAATGCCGCTATTGAAAGGTCCGATCAATTTCTTTCGGATATCAAACAGTAAAGCAAGAAGGGGGTTTTATGGGAATTCTATCTTGGATTATCATGGGGCTGATCGTCGGTTTGATTGCCAAATGGATTATGCCAGGAAAAGATCCTGGTGGCATTATTGTTACAATAATCCTGGGCATCGCAGGCGCCTTTGTCGGTGGTTTTATCGGCTCATTCATTGGCCTGGGGGGCGTGTCTGGATTTAATATCGGCAGCTTCATTCTGGCAGTGATTGGTGCATTGCTGTTGCTTTTCATTTACAGAAAAATCAAGAGCTGACAAATAACACGAGCCATTTCGTGAATTGCCCCAAGCTTCCTGCTGTCAACCTTATCAGAAGTAATCGTCAGCGGCGCCTACTATACGCAGCGTCATAAATAATTGCGCATACGCCACCTCTGGGTATAAGCAATTCAACAGCTTTGTTGATGGAATGCGCATCTAAATCGGGCGCTCTGTATAGAAATACTCTGCTTCATCGATTACGCTGAAAGATTAGGTTCTCTTCGATATGCTCGACAACAGATCGCTGGTAATATGTAAGATATGGTATGTATTATCTATACAATATTACTATTAGATCTCTCAATATCCGCGATTACTGATCGATAATAAGCATACAGTTCTTGAAATCTATTCTGCGGCGATCCAGTCGTTTTCTGAACGCCTCACAACTAATCCCTGACATTGACGCCGCCTCCATAAGGTCTATCTCGTCCATCAAAAATTCGATCTCGACCTGGCTGAAATGACCGAAAGGAAATTTATGATTGTTTTGGCGGTTTGACAATACCAACGGAATTGGATAAGAAAAACCATTCCGCCAATTCTGTCTTGCACCTCATAAGGGGGAACTATGGCAAAACTAGGAACAAAGAAAAGACCAATAAGTGCTCGCGTGCAAACGGTTGAACGGGCTCACCAAATATTGGCAATGTGTGATGAGAGAGGCTGGGAAGCTGTTGTAGGAATAGAACGGGATAAGCCCGAAGATATATCTGAGCTGCGACGACTTCTTACTCTTCCCGAGCCGAAAAGATCAGAACCAAAAGTGGGCCGGAATGACCCTTGTCCATGTGGTAGCGGTAAGAAATTCAAAAAATGCTGCATGAATAAAGAACAAAAAATCTGAGGGAAATGCTTTTTCCCTATGTCTCAGCGTTGACTGGTTGTGCTCTCATTCGTTTTGGCCAGCGCTGTCCAAAACTTTCACAGGTAGCAGGTTGAACACAACAAAACACGCATAGCCTTCCATTATGACAAGATAATCGGACAATTTTATGCAAATATTTTCCCTTTAAGGAGATACTTGGCCCGGACATTTCACAGATTCCTGGATATTCGTGACTTGACTGGGTGTGAAAAAATGATACCTTACGCTGAGCGGCGAGAGGATCGGATTGAATTCTAGGTGAACCGGCCCAAATCGCACAACCTTTAAAACCGTGGGGGGGCTCCTATTATGGCGTATTGTGATATCAGGGGATGCAAATACTATTACAGGATCGAGGGCCAGGGCGAACCGCTGGTCATGATCAGGGGGCTCGGCAGCAATTCCGATCACTGGTACGCCCAGTTGCCCGCGCTGAGTAGACAATACAGAATTTTACTGTTCGACAATCCCGGTATTGCACGGACCGCTGATCAGGAGGGGTCCTATTCAATTTCGAGTATGGCGGAGGACGTGGTTGCCCTGATGGACGAAGTGGGATTTGAAACGGCTCACATCGTAAGTCTTTCCATGGGCGGCATGATCGCCCAGGAAATTGCGATCAACCACCCGGAACGAGTGAAGGGGCTTGTCCTTGGTGTGACCCACTGCGGCGGAGAGAAACAGGTGAGACCTTCGGAAGCGGTAATGAAAATCTTTGCCGCCATGATCCAGGAGGGAACCGAAAAGGCAAAAATGGCGGCAGGGGCAGCCCTCTTTGCGCCGGAAACACTGAAATCCCACCCGGAGATCGCTGTCCGTTATACCGAGATATCGCTACGGAACCCGGTTCCAGCCACTATACTGATCAAGCAGATGGAAGCCATACAGGGATTTGACGCCTGGGACCGGCTGTCCCGGATCACAGCCCCGACCCTGGTGCTAACAGCGGACCAGGACGTTTTGATTCCGCCTGAGAATTCTGAAATACTGGCGGAACGGATTCCCAATGCCGAGCTTGTCATCATTCAGGGTGCTGGACACCAGGTATTTGTCGAGCAGGCCGATGCATCAAACGATGCGATTCTCGCGTTTCTGAAAAAATGCAGCTAATGTCATGTCAGCGATCCTATGTCGGATAGTACCTTACAGAGAATAGGGGAAGTGGTAAAGTTCTCGGAACAATTGCGTGGGCGCAGGCCTGACTAGCGCAGGATCTTGCCGTATGTTAACCACCCTTTATTGCGCAGATCTTTCGCAAAGATTTACCATTATTACTCAATAATCAGTCAATCCTATACTTGGAACAGACCTCTCCGGGTTTTACCTCTGCCATCTTTATGGCCATTATTCCGATAAGCATCTCCAATGATTTGTTCATGGGTTTTCCCATATACCATGCCAATCTGCGCAATGTTGCACTCCCGAGTTGTGATAGTTCTGGTGTGTAGGCCATTAGAGTTCGCCTCCTTTCTGTTGGTGGATTTTGGATGGACCTGTCCGGGTTCTCCCTAATCATTCGAGATTGATGGGGTAGGGGGCTATAATAACTTTTGGATTATTTTTCTCTCGATGAGACTATAGGGAGCCGGTTACACACTGATGGATGGGGGGAAGGGGACGACCATGATAAAATATGTCAGACATATCAAAGGTTTTTCGGTTGTCCGATATCCTGACGGCCTGGATGGATATCTCAGGTTTGAATCAGCGCATCATGAAAAAGGCCCAGCATCATAGGCCAAGCCGATGGCTTAACGTGTTGATGAATTTCTGTTTTTCACTCCATATGAAAACCCCTTTCCCTTGCATTTTTCCAAAAACCTTTTGCTTTGTGACCGTATCTGTCAAAACCATCCTGTATGATGGAGAAAAAGGCTGGTTTTGTGACATGCGCACTCTGCCGTCCATGAGATCCATACAGCAGAGCATTATGCGATTCGGGGCAACATGTACAAACGAAGCAAGGGAAACTATTTGACATAATTCCTTTGAAGGATTACTGAAAACTCATATACCGTCTCTTTTCCAACCGGATAAACCACGGGAGGCGAGGCATCGTGGTGAAAAAGCCGGTATTGATCAAGAAAACAGCCCGCTTTTTTCCCGACCAGGAATT
>CAZEGG010000272.1:0-5200 GCA_964511755.1 uncultured Desulfobacteraceae bacterium
GGATTATCCTTTTGATATTTATCGGGAACTTACCAATAATGACTACTTCCATTTTGGTCTCTGGGAAGAAGACACAGATAGTATTGAGCAAGCTCAAGACGCCCTCGCAGAACTCTTGATCGGCGTGATACAAGATCGGAGCGGCAACGTCTTGGAAATCGGATCCGGTCTGGGAAAGTTCGCCGCGAGAGTAGCGGAAAAGGGACACAGAGTGACCGGCATCGAGATAGACAAAGGAAAGGTTGAGTACGCCACAGAAAAATACTCCGGACCCAAAACGATCTTCCTGGACGGCGATTTCCTCGAGATGGCGGAGAAACTGGACCGTGCATGTTTCGATACCGTCATCCTGTTCGAGTCATCACAATATTTCGCAGACTTGAAAGCGCTTTTTGCTGCATGCAGAGCGCTCTTGCGCGAAAAAGGAAGGATCGTGCTCTGCGATGAAATCATCCATTCCCCCGAGTTGAAATCCCGGACTTCGGTGAAGCTGTTTGACGACTATTTGTCCGGGCTTTATGAAAATGGATTCAAGATTGCGCATCATCAGGACATTGGCAGAAGGGTCATGCCCACATGTCAATATATGGTCCAAAACCTGCCGAGACTGCATAGACATGAGGGAACGCAGGCGCTTTTAGACGGGTGGAAATTCCAGAAGGACATGTATGAAAAGGGGCTGTTCGGTTATGTGATTCTGGAAGCGGTCAAGGACACGTATTTTTTGCAAAAATATGCTGAAAATATGGAGCAGGAAATCGTGCCGGCATTCAATGATACCTTCGCTGTTCACAGGTCGATGTCCCACTGGAAGTGGAAGTATAAAGAGAACCCTTTCGGGAAAGAGGCCGTCGTTATTGTGAGGGATCAAGATCGTTCCCTGGTCGGAAATTATTCAGGCTATTACATGCCATGGTTTAGTCGGCTAGATGGTCAAACTTACAACATCATTCAGGGTGTAGATACTTTTACCGTAAATCGGGTCCGGAGGATTGGACTTAGAAAGACGGGTCTATTTGCGAGAATGGGCAGGTATTTTTTTGCCAATTTTTGCAACAACCGGATGCCCTTTGCCTACGGGGTCAACACTGCATCGGCCCACGAGTTGGGAAAGAGATACCTCGGTTACAGACCTATAGAGTCTGTCGGATACTACTGCTTGAATGGGACAGAAATCACGAAGCGGAGTGTGATAAAACGTATTTTTTTTAACCAATACAGAGTGGAGACAATTGACTCATTCGGGCAGGAGTTCGACCAGTTGTTTCATTCTGCTTTGCAGGACTATCCTCCCCTTATTGTTAAAAGAGACTCGTTGTATCTCAACTGGAGGTATTCCGATCCTGATAAGTCCTATACAAAGGCTGCCTTATTCCGAGGCGGGGACCTTGTGGGATACGGCGTTGCAGAGATACAGGACAAAATCCTCACCATTGGGGATGTGTTTTTGAAAAAGAAGCATTCCGATGCCTTGCCGTGTCTCATCGACTTCTTTCAGGATAGGCATCAGCCGGATTCACTTGAACTCTGGATTTCAGCAAAGCCGCTTTGGCTGAAAGAACGTCTCGAAACTCTGGGATTCAAGAAACAACCGCCGCCTTTTGGTTTGACCTTGATTTATCTCAAGCTCTCAAGCAGATATGCTGACGACGTCATGCAGGATCTCTACTACACGAAGTCCGACACGGACCTTTTCTAATGAATGTGACAGCAATTATTGTGAATTACTTCACTTCCTCTTTCCTGCAGGTTCTCATCGAGAGTCTTCTCCGGAACGAGTTCGTGGACCAGATCCTCGTTATCGATAACAGCGGGGAACTCACTCGCACCGCGGCGCCTTGCCCTGAAAGATCGGTGGAGGTGGTGGTCAATGATAGGAACAGAGGGTTCGGCGCAGCTATTAACCAGGGAGTTAAAAGGGCGGAGGGTGAATGGATCCTTGTCCTCAATCCGGACATGAAGCTTGAAGAAGGTTGCCTTCAATTGATGCTGAATGCGGCTCGCGAATATTCTTCCCCTTTGATAGGTCCTAGATTCTATTGGGATGACCACCATATATTCCGTTTGCCTCCCGCACTGGGATCCTGTCTCTGGCTCGACACCGCCTGTAGGGCTGCCGGCTGCTTTAAAATCGATGCAAAGTTATATTCGTTTTATTGGACGTTGCGGCACGAGCGGTTTTGGGGTGAAACGAGCCCCTTCTTCGAGCCGTTTCTTTCGGGGGGGTGCCTGTTGATACAGAAAGAATGGATTGATTCGCTTAAAGGCGATCTTTTCGATGAGCGATTTTTTCTGTATTATGAAGATACGGATCTTTGCATTCGAGCGTTGCAGAGAAACGTTCGTCCCTTGTGCGTTCCTCAAGCGGCAGTCATACACTACTTCGACCAGTCGCCTTCTTCAGGTGACAGCAAGGAGCATTACATGATGGAATCCCATGTCAAGTTTCTGAGGAAATATTATGGGGAGAATTGCCCACCCGCCTTAAATGCAGCAGCCACTGTTGAAGGGATGAGGGATATGGCTGAGATTGCAACTCCACCCATCCTCGAAACAGACGAAAAAATTATCAGAGCGGACAATTTTTTCGAATTGGGGCTGAATCCGTACTTCGTACCCTTCGCACAGGCGAAAGCCGATGATGCGATCTTCGAATTCCCCCCAGATATCTGGAGTAGAATGTCTCCCGGCCGGTATTATGCTCGAATGCGAAACCGTACCATGGGAACGCTTATGTCATGGACATGGCAGAAGGTCTAGCCGATACAGCAAAGCAGTGTGATCTGAAGCGACGATACAAGAGATCGGACTACATTTGGCTCAGTATTTTGACAGCATTGCAAAGATTTTTTCTGAACGCAGGGGAAAAGCGGTCCTGTTTTTTGCGTTTGTGACGGTCATAAGGCTCTATCTTGCAATAAACCATAATGCTTATGCCAGTACTGATGCCAAATTCGATGAACTGCTGTTTTTGAGACATTCAATTCAGGTACTAAAGGGAAATTGGTTAGGGCCATATTCCTACACTACATTGGTAAAGTTGCCTGTGTACTCACTATGGCTGGCATTGGTCCAACTCATCGGCGTGAACCTTATTATTGCTCAGCACATTTTATTTATTATCAGTATTTTCCTACTCATATTTTCGATTTATCCTGTTTGTCGTGACTACAAAGTATTATTGGCTGTCTATGTCTTGTGTTTGTTCAACCCTGCTTATTTGTCGTCACAGATTCTGGATAGAGTTCTCAGATGTGGTGTTTACGTTTCTCTTACCATAATAGTATTTTCTTCTTACACCGGTATGTTATGTTACAAAGAACATCGCTATGCCCCTGTATTTTGGTCTATACTGGGCGGAGTAAGTCTGTCATTGTTTTGGCTGTGTCGCGAAGAAAGCGTATGGATCGTTCCATTCATTTGCATTTCATCAATTGCAATACTTTTTACGACGTTTAATGAGGCAAGAATTAAAGGATTAGCGATTACAATATTACCAATTATTGTATTAATAGCAGGGATACAAGTACTAAAATCGATAAATAATGGGTATTATGAAAGGCCAATTACCGCAGAACTAAAGGACGGCAATTTCATCAGGTTTTATGGCGCTCTCAAGAGTGTGGAGGTTCCACATAAAGAAAAAATAGCTGAAGTTCCACGTGAGGCGAGACTGAGAATATATAAGGTCTCTCCGACTTTCGAAAAGATACGCAGCCATTTGGAAGGAGATGTTCTCGACCACTGGTATGGCATATTCGATAATGCCTGCAGGGAATATAGACACGATCAAAAGTTCAGGAAGCGATTTAATCAGGTTTATCGCTCCACCATAAATCCCTTTTTTCAAGATTTTAGAAATGGAGACGGTTTAATTTGCAGGAAAAAGGATTACTATGGCGGGTGGCTGGTTTGGGGGCTCTTGAACGCTATTGATGAATCGGGTTTTTTCAATAGCGGCGCTGAGACGGAAAAATTCTATAATGATGTATTTAAGGAAATAGTCTTGGCTTCGCGCTCCGGCGAACTCAAGAGTGCGGGAATATCAAAATCTCTGATACCGGATATTGAATTGAGTGACCTGACAAGTCTGCTCTACAACATGTATGTCGTAGTAAAGAAAGTCGTTACTTTCTGGGACATCACGACGGTGCCTTTGGAGAGTTCTGGGGCGCCTGAAAACAAAAAATTGTTCACTACCGCCCTGAGGGTACGGTTAGAAAGATCACCATCAGTGGACACAAAGATTGCCCAGGCATTTGCGACGATTTTCAAAAAAGGGACCCCTTTGGTTTTTGTGTTTTCGCTGATCGTATTGGGCTATTGCCTTTTGAACAGAATTTACAGCTTAGAGTTGTTTCTCGCGGTATCCTCTTTTGTGCTGTTCTTGTCCAAGATTGTGGTAGTGGTGGTTTTTGAATATTATTTTGCTCCTGGGTTTTATGTGAGATATCTTTCGCCATCTTATTTTGCTGTTACCATGTTTATGATATTTTCTATTTTATCAATAAGAAAAACAAACGTCAAAGTACCCTTTCTTGTCCGGCATCGGGAAAGGGAGAGCCACAACTACGAGGAAGGCAGAATTCCGAAGATCGAAATGTGACTTCGATGCGACGCAGGAAGATACAGGACATTTCTGGAGCGAATACGGGTTTGGATAAAATGCATGAGAATAGGCAAGTTATATTGATTCCCTGTCTCAATGAGGAGGTGACAATTCGAAAAGTCATCAATGACTTCAGCAGATGGTTTGATAAAAAAGATATATATGTATACGATAATGGCTCCGATGACGACACATACAATGTAGCACTGGAGGAAGGTGTGAATGTCTGCATGGATCATGAGCGGGGAAAAGGGAATGTTATACGAAGTATGTTTAGACAGATCGATGCTGATTTATACATACTTGTAGATGGGGATGACACTTATCCGGCAGAAGCGGCTGTGGATATGGCAAATCTTTTAATTGAAGATGATCTTGATATGGTGGTTGGAGACAGGATTGGGGGAAAAATATATCGAGAAGTTAATACTCGTCGATTTCATTATTATGGAAATCTCCTAATATCCAGCCTTATTACTAAACTTTTTCGGGTAAAGGTCACCGATGTGTTAAGTGGCTTCAGAGTTTTCAGTAAAAGATTCGCAAAAAATGTTCCTATCTTGAGCAATGGATTTTCTGTTGAAGTTGAGA
>CAZEGG010000273.1:0-2750 GCA_964511755.1 uncultured Desulfobacteraceae bacterium
GGCCTGCGCCGCCATGATGTCGATCTGCGATTCCCGGGCGAAGGTGTTGGTGTTGTTGGCCGGGGCACGCCAGGCCCCGGTAGCGAACGGATGTGATCCGGGGGTGCCGCGCCAGCCGCCGCCGAAGGAAACCGTGCGGTGATTGGGGATGCGATAGAACTGCACGGCGCCGCGATCTCCGGCGAAATAAACCTGAAAGTCCCAGAAGCGGATATCTCCATTGTCGGCGGTGCCTGAGCGGATCTTTACCACCGCCGCCGGGCGAAATGAATCGTAGAAAAATTCCTCGTTTCTGCTCCAGGCCACCTGGACCGGCCTTCCTGTGAGCCTGGCCAGCCGGGCGGCTTCCCCGACCTGAAGATTTCGGGTCTTGCCGCCGAAGCCGCCCCCCACAAAGGGTGAAATTACCCGCACGTTTTCCGGCGGAATCCCGAGGGCCTGCGCGGCCTCCTCCTTGGCCCGGAACGGGGTCTGGGAAGAGGGCCAGACCGTAGCCCGATTTCCTTCGAGATGCACTGTGGCCGTATGCGGTTCGATGGGGGCATGGGCCACATAGCTGTTCAGGTACGTCGCATCGAAATGCGCTTTGGCTTCCCGTTTCCCGGTTTGCAGGTTCCCGTCGCTCTCCAGCACATTTCCGGGCGGGGCCACCTTCAGGAGATGATCGAAGATGGTCCTGTCGTCCACATGCGATTTCGGTTTTTCGAACGCGGCCTTGACTTTCCGGAGCGCGGCTTCGGCGATATCCGGCTCCGGATGCAGAACCGCTATCATGTCCTTTTCGCGGACGATGCGGACTCCTTTCACCTTTTCGGCCTCGGAAAGATCCGCCGAGACCAGCCGGGCGCCGTGGGCCGGAGGACGCAGTATCCGGGCGTAAAGCATGCCGGGAAGATGGATGTCCCCGGCGTATCTCGCCTTGCCGGTGACCTTCTCAAGCGCATCCCGCCGCAGCTCCGGCCGATGCATGACTTTGAAGTCCGACGGGTCCTTTACCCTCACCGGACCGGAAAGACGCCGTTCAATGCGTTTTCCCCGGGTCAGCCGGGCATAGGAGACGCGGTTCCGGGATCGGGTCTTTTCAAATACTTCGCCATCCTTGACGGTGAGATTCCTGACAGGAACATGAAGGCGTTCTGAGGCAAGCTCCAGGAGCACCGCTCTCGCCTCGGCGGCGGCGGCTCGCAGAGGCGGGCCGAAGAACCGCGTGGTCCGGCTGCCGAAGGTCCCCATGTCCCACGGGCAGAGATCCGTATCTCCCATGACCATGTTCACGCTTTCGAGCGAAACATCAAGCTCGTCCGCCAATTCCTGGGCCAGAGAGGTGATGACGCCCTGGCCCATTTCAATCTTTCCGGTGAAGCACGAAACCCGGCCGTCTTCCCCGATTTTCAAAAACGCATTGAAGTCCTCAGGAAGGGGTTTCCCTTCCGCCTCCTGGAGGCAAAAGGGCAACTCACCTACCGTAAAGAAAACAACAAGGCCGCTCCCGGTGAGTTTCAGAAATTCACGCCGTGTCAGCCCTGATTCGGGAACGTGCTCGTGGAATTCTCGATCCGGTTCCATATCAGCGCCCTCCCTTCATTTCCGATGCGGCCGCCTGGATGGCGCGCACGATCCGGTTGTGGGCGCCGCATCGGCACAGGTTCCCTTCCATGGCATCCATGATGTCGGCCGTGGACGGCTCGGGGTTTCGTCGCAGAAACGCGGTCGCCTGCAGGATCATCCCGGGCGTGCAGTAGCCGCACTGCAGCGCGTCGTTTTCCATGAAAGCTTTCTGCACCGGGTGCGGTTTTCCGCCGTCGGCCAGCCCTTCGATGGTCACCACCCGTTTTCCGCGGACTTCCCGGACGGCCGTCTGGCAGGACCGCACAGCCTCGTCGTCAACCAGGACCGTGCAGGCGCCGCACAGCCCTTCGCCGCAGCCGTACTTGGTGCCGGTCAAACCCAGATCGGTCCGCAGCACCCACAGCAGAGCCCGGTCTCCGTCAACCGCGATTTTCCGGAGGGTACCGTTTACCGTGAATTGAATTTCTTCCATACGTAGGGGACTCCTTAGTACTTTGAATCCGGAAAAGTGCAGCACCAGGAGGCATCCGGGCAGATTTATTTGGAGAGCCGGACCCCTCCTCATGTTCGATCGGCAGCCTCAAGACACAGAATGTGCAGCAAAGACAGTAAGAAATAAGCTGCACTGGGGGATTGGCCTCATCCAAGTCTAGAAAGAGGGTCGGGGAATGTCAATTCATTCCTGATCTGATTTTTGGATAGGGTCGATCATGTACTTCCTTAAACCTTCTTCCCTGAACATGCCTTCGTGGAGCCGTCAGATACCTTTTCCTCTGCGACAGGAGATTTTTTTGGTCCACACCCAGTGCGGGAATTCAAACCGGCGCGAAGAGATACACAACTTTTGAAGGGAATATACAACATTGACGGTATGTTCAATTACAGCGCGCCGCGGTTAAGCTCAGTAGCATATTCGGATGAATGTCAACTGAGAAACTTGAAGAAAGGAGGACATATTATGACAGATGCTCCGTTGGTTTGGGTAAAGGACAACGCAGGGAACCGGTTTCTGTGTTCGATGGATGCCTTGAGAGATCCCAATTCGGTGGCCGAGGAGGAGAAGAGGAATTGTGTGGATGACGCATCCCGGCTCCTGGATCCCAAGAGCGTCCCCGGGGAAGAAAAACTGAAATTCTCCAAATCCAAAAGCCTCGCCTGAAGAATCGGGGGCGAGATATCTC
>CAZEGG010000273.1:2850-5178 GCA_964511755.1 uncultured Desulfobacteraceae bacterium
CTGAAATTCTCCAAATCCAAAAGCCTCGCCTGAAGAATCGGGGGCGAGATATCTCTTTAGAGTAATCCACTTCAGTCGTGCCCCTCACAGTGATCTGGAAGAATAAAGGACGGTTAAAAAAAAGGGCGTTGCTTTGGCGCCCTTTTTTATATGGACTCGAGGTTCATGCCGGGTGATCTTCTTCCCCAATTAATGAACTTTCCGGGAATTTCAATACATGATTCGATTCCGACCTTGGGGCGCTCCTGAGAGACCCGGCAGCAGAGCACCCCTTTCCACTCGCCGGCGAAAGGAGGCCGTCCTTTTCAAGTGGCGGGAGCAGATACTGCTCGATCTTTCATCTATCTCAAGCTATGGTAAGAATCTGCCACGCGTTCGAGATTTGCCTGATCTCGGATCACGGGCAAGAACAGGAAACTGGGAATAGTACAGTATGGACCGAAAGTATATCTTCATTTTCATGATTTTTCTCTGGTTTTTTCCTCGACCGAATGCCTTGGCTGAAACGCCTGACGGCGGCGGCTTTCCTCCCTTGATTTCATATTTGCAGGTAGCCTCTCCTTTAGAGTTCTGCCACGAACGAGTGCCGATAGAGAATGAGGATGTTCGAGAACGCCTTGAAAAAGAGATGCTGCTGACTCTCTGGAATCGACCGCAGGTAATTCTCTGGCTGAAGCGTTCTCATCGCTATCTGCGCCCTATTGAAAAAATGTTGAGAGAGGCGGGCATGCCCGAGGACTTGAAGTATGTTGCCGTTGTCGAAAGCGCTCTCCGGCCCCATGCAGGTTCAAGGAAAGGGGCGATAGGGTTCTGGCAATTTACCGTCGATACGGGACGAAAATATGGACTCGTCATCAATGCGCGCATAGATGAGCGGCGGAATGTCAAGGCGTCGACCGAGGCGGCGACCCGATATTTGAAAGACCTCTACGACAGGTTCGGATCCTGGACTCTGGCCGCTGCGGCCTTTAATATGGGGGAGGAAGGGCTTACGGCCGAAATTCTGGAGCAGGGGACCCGTGACTATTATCAGCTTTATCTCCCCCTGGAAACTCAGCGATTCCTCTTTCGGATTATGTCGGCGAAACTGATTTTCTCAGAACCCGAAAAGTATGGTTTCAAACTGAGCAGCAAAGACTTCTATTCCCGGCTGTCCTCTGATGAGGTCAAGATCGTCTGCTTCCATGAGACCCCGATCCGAATTGTCGCTCGGGCGGCTCGAACCTATTTCAAGGTGATAAAGGATCTCAACCCCGAGATTCGGGGACACTACCTTGCTCCCGGAAGCCATGTGGTTCTCATCCCTGAAGGTACATCGGCGGGATTTCAGAGCAGGTATAAGGAATACGTGGAAAAGTATTTGGCGGCCAGAAAAGAGCAGGTTTACATCGTCAGAGAGGGAGATAATCTTTCCTCCATCGCTGAACGATTTGCTGTTCCGCTGCCGGCCCTTCTCATCTGGAACAGACTTGACCTGAGCCGCCCGATTCATCCGGGAGATAAACTGGTCATTTATCCCGGAAGCCCAAGATCAATTGAAACGGACACTGAGGAAGAGAACGGAGGACAGAGTCCCGATTCCCGCGGGGAGCCTTGATGATTCCCGGAAAAAATTGGCGGTTCACTCTGTTCTTCGCGTCGATTCTATCTGAGCAAATATATGCCGTACGGCTCGATTCGGCCCTGGAAAGGCCCTTTGGAGAGGAGGTCAAATTTCCCATTGTATTCGTCCAGAGAGACCGTTTCGTCGGTTACGTTGATGAGCGCATAGATGGTCTCTTCCTGAAACCTCCTTTCGATGATGAGAATCCTTTTGTCGACAAAATCGATGACCTCTCGTTCGCTCTCGGGATGAAACGCGGGAATTTTTTTCCTCTCTTTCAACAGATACAGGAACTCTTTCAGGACGCGGGAGCGGATGGAATCCGGATCGGACAGGACGCGTTCGAGCTCCTCTTCACGAATTCTGCCCCGATTGATCATACGGTTGACACCCGTTTCTCTCACGGCCCTGTGGTCGTTTCTCGACCCTAAAATGCTGTGGATGTAGATACCCGGGATGCCTTTGAGAAAGAGCATGACAGCCTGAGAGGCCATGAATTTCTTCGCCGCGGCAGCTCCGCCGGGTCCCTTCGGATCGCAGATGGCATCGAGGTAACTGATATTGAGTTCATAGGGAGCCTTGCCGCCGTCGGTGGCCTTGTAAGAGATCAGGCCTTCGTGATCCTTGGTGATCTGAATCAGGTTCTGGAAATCCTCCTCCTTCAGGAGCGCTTTCGCACTCAGAAGTCCGATGCCGTCGTGAGATGCGAGGAAGTCAAAGAAGAG
>CAZEGG010000274.1:0-5063 GCA_964511755.1 uncultured Desulfobacteraceae bacterium
GACCCCGGAGAGAGTGCCGTTGCCGAGGCGGGCGCCATGATGTACAAAGATGCTCCCGTGCATATGGAGACCATTTTCGGGGACGGGTCGGCGGCCGGCGGCAGTGGGGGATTCATGGGGAAGCTGCTCGGCGCCGGCAAGAGAGTCCTCACCGGTGAGAGCCTGTTCATGACCGTTTTCACCCACACGGGTCAGGGAAAGGCCCACGTTGCATTCGGCGCCCCGTACCCCGGAAACATTATTCCGGTGCGACTGGAAAGCGTCGGCGGCTGCCTTATCTGCCAGAAAGACAGCTTCCTGTGTGCTGCAAAGGGGGTTTCCATAGGCATCTACCTGCAGCGAAAAATCCTGACTGGACTTTTTGGGGGCGAGGGTTTTATCATGCAGAAACTGGAAGGCGACGGGCTGGTGTTCGTCCACGCGGGCGGTACCATCGTGGAACGGCGGCTCGAGCCCGGGGAGGTCCTGCACGTGGATACCGGATGTGTCGTGGCGTTCGAACCCACGGTAGACTTCGACATACGGCAGGCAGGAGGCATCAAAACCGCCCTGTTCGGGGGCGAAGGACTCTTTTTCGCGACAATGCAGGGGCCGGGGAAAATCTGGCTCCAGTCGCTGCCGTTTTCCCGGCTCGCAGGCAGAATGCTCCAGGCTGCGCCGGAGAGAGGCGGCGGAAAGGGTGAAGGGTCCATCCTCGGTTCCCTGGGAGACTTCCTGGATGGCGACTGATGATGAGCCTCCCGGACGGCGGTGCCGGAGAGCCACCGGGGAGAAGAGGCAGGGGAATATCTCGGGCACGTTCTTGATTGCCTGTTCTCCGATCCGAAACGAAAAAGGGGAGAGCAGGAGAGTGGAGGTGATCGTATGCGAGTAATCAACTATTTGAAGATAGCGGGCATGGGGATTATTCTCGTGGCCCTTTTTTCGGGAATCGCGCTGGGCGCAAGCCTAGTCTGGGACCCGGTGTCCGGCGCTCAGGGATACCGTGTGTACTGGGGGACATCAGCGGGAAATTATCCCAACAGCGTGGACGCGGGAAGCGCGACCCAGTATAACCTTAACAACTTGCCGTTGGCAGATAAGACGACCTACTACCTGACAGTCACTGCGTACAACTCTGCCGGGGAAAGCGGTTATGCAAGTCCGTTGAGCTATTCCACCGGGGATAATACCCCTCCATCGCCTCCTCAAGGCATCTCGGTTCAGTAAGTCCGCCGCGTCGTTGCAGGATGGACGTGCGGGGAGTGGATACCCCTGCCGATACGGCCCGCTGAATAGGAAGAGTTCGCACTAATTTATAGTAAATTATATAGAAATTATGCAATAGCTGAACGCATTTGTATATTTCTGTATATTTTATTGATAAAAATGTATAAATTACCTGGTAAAAGAGCAGACCTTTCTGCGTTGGTTCTGGAGGTTTCACCCTGGTCATGCCGAGTTTCCATTGCAAATTAGCCACATCCGACGGGCGTATCATCGAAAAGACGCTCATCGGAGACAATAAAGTCACTCTGAAGGAGCACCTTGAAAGGGAAGGGCATTTTGTGCTCGATGTTCGCCGCGTTGAACGAGGATTTCGTCTTTTTCGGTTGCGCGGCATCAGAAAACGATTTAGGCCCAAAGACTTTATCACGTTTAACCAGGAGTTGAGCGTTCTTATCAAGGCCGGGCTCCCCGTTCTCTTGGCATTGGACACTATTATCGAAAAAATGGGTGAAGGAGAATTTGTCGATATTCTGAGGGAAGTGAGGGGAGATATCGCATCGGGAGATTCCCTTCCCGGGGCCTTTGGGAAGTTCGCCCACATCTTCTCCAACCTCTATGTCGCGAACCTTCAGGCAGGTGAAAAGAGTGCCGATATTCCTTTGGCGCTTTCCAGGCATATCAGCTACTTGAAGAAAATCGAAGAAATAAAGCAGAAAGTGATCGCCGCGTCCATATACCCGGTGATCCTCACAGTCGCCTCTTTTTTCGCGCTCCTCTTCCTGCTCCTCTATGTGCTTCCCACCTTCACGAGGACCTATTTCGAGGCTGGAACGCAGCTGCCCGGCCTCACGCTGCTCCTGGTGAATTTCTCCAACGGAATCAGGGACAATATTCCCTATATTCTCCTTGTTATATTTGGCATTGTGGCAGGTTTCTTGTATATAAGAAGAACAGAGGAAGGCAGGACGGAATTGGATCGATGGAGACTCAGGATCCCTTTTCTGGGGAATGTGTATCTTCACTATTCCATTTCTAAAATGTCCAGGACACTGTCCACGGTGCTCAAAGGAGGAATCCCCCTTGTTGATTCCGTTCGCATTGCCTCGGGTACCTTGAACAACAAGTACCTGAGAGTGGAATTTGAAAGGGCCATCTCACGGCTTGAGCAGGGGGAAGGTTTTTCCGAAACCCTCTCCCGTTCCAAGGCGTTTCCGGCCCTCGCGGTCAGGATGATCGACGCAGGGGAGAGTGCCGGTTCGCTTGAGCAGGTATTGAATGACATGGCGGAATTCTATGAAAGCGACGTGGACAGCAGACTGGGAATACTGACTTCCGTTATCGAACCCGCACTCATGATTGTGATGGGGTTCTTGATTGGCTTTATTGTCCTGGCCATGTACATGCCCATTTTTCAGATGGCGGGGACCATGTCATGAGTCCGGAGGAAAAAAGGTCGCTGGTGGAGATGACGCGGGCGTATCGACGAATGAGGCTGGGTGATTGGGCTATCGAACTGGGTTTCATGACCCAGGAACAGCTCAAGTACGTCAATTCCAAGAAGAATATCACCCGGCAGAGAATCGGGCAGATCTGTATCCAGGAGGGCTTCCTGGACGAAGACAAGCTTGCCCAGATCATCGCGGCCCAGCACTCCTATGAATACGTCCGGCTGCATGACAAGATAGCCCCGGATTTGTTGAACCTGATTCCCATTGATCTCATGTCCAAGTACCAGCTCGTTCCGTATAGGAAAACGGAAGACAGACTGACTATCGCCATGGCGGAACCGCGCAATTTTCTGAAGGCGCTGGACGACCTGGAGATAATGCTTGATATGCCCGTTTCCATCGTGGTGGCGAGCGAGAGGAAAATCCGCGAGGTCCTCAAGAAGGTTGAATCGTCCCAAAGTGTCCTGGACTCGGTTTCGGATGACATGCGTCTCCCGCTCGTGCGGGAGACTGAAAAAGGAGAAGACATCCTCAGCATTGAAAAGGTCTCCGTAGAGGAGAGCCCTATCGTGAAGCTGGTGGATTCAACTATCCTGGATGCCATCAACAAGCGCGCGAGCGACATTCATATCGAGACTTCGGACCTCGGCGTCATTTTGCGGTACCGCATCGACGGCATGCTGCATCAAGCTACCGAACCGCTGGATTTGAAGTATCAGAGCCCGATTGTCTCCCGGATAAAGGTGATGTCCGAACTGGACATTTCCGAGAAGCGCGTTCCCCAGGATGGGAGATTCAAGCTCAAAGTGCGGGATCGCTATATTGATTTCAGGATATCCATACTGCCGACTATTTTCGGAGAGGATGTGGTAATCAGGATTCTGGACCGCGAGAACCTTGTGGCGGATGTGGGGGATTTCCGACTCGATAACATGGGGCTCCCGTCCAGCGAGCTCGCGAGAATCCAGAGAATGATACGGGCGCCGTATGGGATGTTTCTGATCACCGGACCCACAGGCAGCGGAAAGACCACCACCCTCTATCGGGCGCTTTCAGAAGTGAATGCCAAGGAAGAAAAGATCATCACGATTGAAGACCCGGTGGAATATCAGGTAAAGGGAAGCGTGCAGATTCCGGTCAATGAAAAGAAGGGGCTCACGTTTGCAAAGGGGCTTCGTTCCATTCTCAGGCACGATCCCGATAAGATCCTGGTTGGTGAAATACGAGATTCGGAGACGGCCGAGATTGCTCTCCAGTCCGCCCTGACCGGCCACCTGGTGTTTACCACCGTGCATGCCAACAGCTCCTTTGAAGTGATCAACAGGTTTATCCATATGGGGGTTGAGCCCTATAATTTGATGGCCGCGCTCAATTGTATTGCAGCCCAACGGCTTGTCCGAACGCTCTGCCATTGCAAGCGGGAAGTGCAGCTGGACGACCGGGAACTGGCAGAGTCCGGTCTTGATCCCTCCACGTGCGAGGGGCATGTGTTCTATGAAGCGCGGGGCTGTGAGCACTGCAAGGGGACCGGCTACCTGGGAAGACAGGCAGTCATAGAACTGATGGAGATAGACGATGATATGAGAGAGCTGTTCATTCGCCGGGCCCCGCTTTCAACCGTGAAAAAGCAGGCCGCACAGAACGGTACCGTCTTTCTGCGGCAGGCCGCTCTGGAAAAAGTCCTGGACGGCAGCACGACCCTTCGGGAAGTGAACAGGGTAACTTTCATAGAACCCTTGCAGAAGCAAAAGGATAGCTGCTCGGTGGAGACCCTGAGACGTGATCCTGGGGGGTTGACCCCGCATTAACGGGAAGGGTGAACTCTCCCGCTGATCGTCAAGAAGAGTTGAAAGATGATATTTCGCAAATTTCAGAGGCCACTGACCGGCATCGACATCGGCAGTTCGTCGGTCAGGGTCGTACAGATCCAAAGGGAGAAAAAAGGATGGCGGCTCATTGCTGCGCGGACCTTTCCGTTTCCTGAAGACACCGTAAGGCTTTCTTTGAAAACCAAGAACATAAATGATCCCCAGGCGTTCCTTGAAACCGTCGGGGCCGCGTTAGCCGGGTTTGAAAAGAAAGTGCACCGGATTGGCCTTTCAGTTCCGAACGAGATTGTGAAAATAGCCATCAAACGGTACGTGAGCCTTCCCAAGTCACGGGAGGAGGCCGAAAAAATGATCGCCTGGGCGGCCAAGAAATCACTGCCTTTTCCCGCGGAAAGCACAAAAATTTCCCACTACATCCTCTCGAACGGGACCGGCAACGCGAAGAAGATCCTGATGGCCATCGGCTCCTACGATGTCATCAGAGAATATGAACTGAACCTGCGGGAACTGAAAATAGAGCCCGAAATAATCCGTCCGGCGGGCATCAACCAGTTCAATTTCTATTCCGATCGGATTC
>CAZEGG010000275.1:0-5015 GCA_964511755.1 uncultured Desulfobacteraceae bacterium
CACTGAAAAGACCAGCCCGGGAGACTCGGAATCGAAGAAAAAAGGGGCCTATCCCATGCCCATGAACTTTGTACCAGCCTGCAAGTACCCAAGAAACGGATGAACCCGTTTTTTTGAGTAGAGGTGGGGCAAATCCGTGCTGCTTCTCAGAACATGGTCTCTTTTGTCCATCTTAAGACGAACGAGGCCGAAAGGGGGTGTGTATGATGTATGCACTTATCTATGACGAGCATGAGCCTAATGAAAAAGTAAAGGAGGTCCTTTCCGTTCACGGGACCAGGGTAGAGGCTGAAAAGGCCCTCGAAGACAGACAACATGGTCTGAAACGACGGGTCTGGGATTGTAATGCCCGTATTGTGTGGGTTGAAAAGCAGGTACGGAAAGGCGAGTTCATTCCCCGCAATTCCTTTTCCACGTGGCGGCCGGGTGAAAAGATTCCCGAAGGGGAATTAGGAATAGATAGCGAGTAGAACGGACCGGTTTCCGGATTTCCAAAAGACGTTGTCCAGGGAATTCCTGCAAGCCGGATCCATGTATCTGATGATAATTCCTATTATGAGAAACAGGTCAAGACCTTGAACTATTGTCCTGGCTTTCCAGATCGATTTGGATTTTTAGAGGACTCTGTAGAATCCTACAGGTCTTTCTTTTGCGACTGAATGAGCTTCTTGGCAAACCCTACGGCCCTATGCTATCTCCTGGGAAATGGGGGCCACTCTCCCGGCGCTTTTAGGAACACCTTCGTGGGGAGTCCACCTTTTCGTCTTCAGCGTCTTCGGATCGCGTTTTGCCTTGAGTATCTCAATACTATCCTTGAGCCCTTTGTAGAGCCGCGACATTTCCAGAGCCATTCCGGCGATAAGGGCCAGGGCCTGCACAAAGTTCACGTCCTCCAGACTAGCCTCCCATGGTTCGGCAGAGTAGACTCTTAGCGCCCCAAGAGGGGTTTGCCGCACAATGATGGGGACAGAAAGGATCGAGGAGATTTTTTCCTTTTTCGCGTCTTCAGGGTACTGGATTCGAGGATCGTCCGTGACATCGTACACCATGACCGGCCCCTCTCGCAGAGAACTCGCGATGGAATGGAGAGAACTGAGTGGGCCTTTGTTGAGGTATTCTTCGCTCAGTCCGAAAGATGTAGCCACTTCCAGTTCATTGGTCTTGCGGTTGAAGAGCAGCAAAGTGGTTCCCTTGGCATCCAAAGCATTTTTGACGCTCTCCACGACAAGGAGAGCAACCTCCTCGGGGTCTTTTGACATCGCAACGGCCCGAGTGACATTTAGAAGGGTTTCATAGTTCATCACTTGTTTTTTCATGGCAGTTCTCCTTTTGAAGTGGATTTGTTTCAAAAGATAGCGCATGTGGCCCGAGCTCTTAATGAGACACTCAACGCAGCAAACTAGGATGAGAACAGGGGGTCGAATGTAAGAGGAGCGAAAAATAAACTCAAGAGGTCAGGAGTGTCGTCACGCCTGGAAGAGTCTCCGTATTCCAGCCTGGGCATAACAGGTCGCGCATCCCGCCAAGGCGGGACAGATTGACGATGAGATTGTGAAAAATAGCCATTTATGGATGGAAACGAAATTGGAGTGCAGCATTGGAAAAAGAGCGGGCGAAAAGGCACAAGGCGGCGGATGAACAGAAGCCACGTCGTCCCGGAAAGAAGAATAGGGAATCTTCACTCGAGATCCGGGGACAGAAGAAAGGTAGGACTGATTTTTTTCAATTGAAAGAGGCACTCCGGTCTGAAATCGCGAAGAGAAGATCTCTGGAGAACAGGCTTGAGGAATGGGAAAAAACATACCGGTTGGTAGTAGAGAATTCAATCCAAGGAATAGTCGTTGCACAGGATGGCGTGCTCAAGTTTGCTAATCCATACGCAGCAAGTGCCATGGGTTTGACAGAGGAAGAGGTTATGTCCAGGTCGTTCTTGGATTTTGTTCATCCGGATGACGTGGAAATGGTGGTGAAATACTACGAAATGAGGACAAAGGGAGAAAAAACACCCCAGATATATCCGCTAAGAATAATTAATAGAAGCGGGGAAATTCGATGGGTGGAAAATAAGGCGGTAGCGATCAATTGGGCAGGGAAACCTGCCACACTGAATTTTCTCAACGATATTACAGAACGTAAGAAAACAGAGGATGTTCTGAGAGAGAGTGAAGACACCTTGAAGACCATCCTGAGTGCGTCACCGGTAGGAATAGGACTGGTACGCGACCGCCGTCTGGATTGGGCCAATACCGCCATGTACCGGATGTTGGGCTATGAAGAAGGGAGTCTCTTTGGCAAAAGCGCACGTATCCTTTACCCTGACAGCGATGAATATGAGCGTGTACGCAGCGAGTTACATGAACAGACCGCGAGAATGGGAATGGGACAGGTGGAAACCCGGTGGGTCAAGAAGGGGGGAAAGGTGATTGACTGCTATCTCCAGGTGAAGTTCCTCGATCCGGCAAGCCCTCAAAAGGGAACCATCATGACCGCCATGGATATTACAAAACTGCGGAAGACCCAACAATTGCTCTCCACAAAAGAGGAACTCATAAGCAGCATCTATGAGAACACACCTATCGGTTTTTATAGAACAACCCCCGATGGAAGGATACTGGATGCCAATCCAGCCATGGTGAGAATGCTCGGGTATCCATCTTTTGAAGAGCTGGCTTCCGTCAATCTTGAAAGTTCCGGCTACCATCCTGGATATGAAAGGCGTCTGTTTCGTGAACGTATTGAGCGGGATGGTGAAATAAGAGGTATGGAATCATTCTGGAGGCGACGGGACAATACGAAACTCTATTTTCGTGAGAATGCTCGGGCAGTCCGAGATTCCAAAGGGACGGTTTTGTGGTACGAAGGCTCACTCGAAGACATGACCGATCAGAAAGAGGCAGAGGAACGCGTTCATGCACTCACTCAGATGTTGATGAGGAGCCAGGAAAGCGAAAGGCAAAAGATCTCTCACTATCTCCACGACGTTGTGGCTCAAGACCTGTCAATTCTGAAAATGCACCTGGCGCCCATACCGGATGATTTTCCAGCGGCCCCGGACAAGATAAGGGAAAGGGTCGCGGACCTCTGTCGCATTGTTGAGAGGATTATTACCTCCGTGAGGGACCTTGCATATGATCAGCGGCCCCCAATCATGGATCAACTGGGACTGATTCGGTCCGTTTTTCAGTATTGCGAGGAATTTTCCCAGAAGACCGGGGTGGAGGTGGATTTCCATTCCGCAGGAATGGACGAAATAAGGCTCGATTTTGATACGGAGATCAACCTCTATCGTCTCATTCAGGAGACCCTCATCAATATCGAAAAACATGCGGACGCCAGCCGCGTGACAATCCGCCTTGTTGCGTCTTTTCCCAACATCATTCTTCGCATAGCGGACAATGGAAAAGGGTTCCCCGTGGAGTCGCGTTTGAATACTGCATTCAGTGAAAAGCGGATGGGAATCCGGAGTATGCAGGAAAGGGTGGACTTGCTGCACGGAAAGTGGAAAATCGAGTCCCGCTTGAACGAAGGGACGAAAATATTTGTAGAGGTTCCTTACAACATGAACAAACTCGATCTTCACGGCAGCCATGAGCTTGTTCGGTATGCCGCGAAGTTGGGATTGATAGATGTAGACCTCTGGAAGACGTAGTCTCATCCGCCCGCTACTCCCCGGATTGATCCGCTGCATCTGGGATTTTCTCCTGCCAAAATGTGGCCTTCCCCCATAGACAAACGGCCTGGATCTTACAATAATAAGAACTCGATGGAGGGTTGACCTGTTCAAGCAAAATGCCAGTGTCTTCTCGTGGAGGATGTCGCTGAAAAGCGGGTCGATAGTCAAGGGAATTGGTCTTGCAATTACAAACAACAATGGCAAAAGAACCTAAACATTGGAAAGCGGCCGCCGATGCAAAGGAGAGCTTTTCTCCCGATATCAACCGGCTGATCAGGAGCATTCAGCGTAGGGAGGGTAACCCGGATTGTTTTGGCAGAGCTGGCGGGAAATGTGCGGAACTTGTCTGCGCATGGCGCACGTATTGTCTGGAAAATCATGGTGATTCAAAAACAGGGTAGATTTTGCTTCACGATTATTGTGAAGTCCATATTGACTGAAAAAATTTTTGCACAATGCATGTCTGCTGTGGAAGGAGGATGAGAAATGGCATCCAATTTCAGGATCAGTACACATCAGAACAGTGATAATCTTCATTTGAAGCTTGTTGGAGATTTTGACGGTTCTTCGGCGTGCGAACTGTTCCGATCAGTGAAGAAAGGTTCACGCAATTTTCAAAGGATCTTTATTCATACTAATTCTCTTAAGAAAATCTATCCGTTCGGCCGGGACATCTTTTTGCGGAACCTGCTTGATTTAAAGGGACGATCTGTCCACCTGCTGTTTACAGGAGAAAAATGGGATCAGATTGCACCGCAGGAAAGTCTGCCCCTTTGAGATCAATAATTTGAAATCAGAGGAGAAAAATGGTCACCAGTATTTGCAATGTCTTGTTTGAAAGACTCTGCTCCCGCGGCTTGACATTACCTGAAGTGTCGAGGTTTATCCGGGATGCCTTTAATATCCTCCAGGAGGGGGGAGATTTTACCCTTGTTTCGGTCAACGAGGCATTGGAGTCCCTTGGATGGCGGAATGGTATCCTGGATGGAATCAGTCTCGAGCTGATCATTTTTCTTCTTGAAAATGAATATGAATACCACGTGGAAAGACACACGCTGCATTAACGAATGAACCGCTCCTCAGACAAGCGTCTTTCAGAATCACCTCCCCCGTCCCTGTGCCAAAGTGCAGGCGATCAACACGGCAATTATCTTTCATCCTCCACACTGTCTCCGAGTTTTTCGAGCAAAGCGAATGTGCCAAGATTCGGATATAATTGACCTCGGTGAGCTATTGAAATCCAACCCTTCTCTTCAGATACCACAATGATCAAGGCGTCGCTTACCCGGCTCAGACCAAGGGCCGCACGATGCCTGGATCCCAAGCCGAGTGCTTCAAGTTC
>CAZEGG010000276.1:0-4993 GCA_964511755.1 uncultured Desulfobacteraceae bacterium
AAAGGATATTTCCTCTCCACTCGCCTTCTATCGAAAAGATCGAGGTGATGACCAGGGGTAAGGTAAGAAGAGCCCGGCTCTATTACCTCAGAAAGTTGCGGGGCAAGGCCGCCCGGATCAAGGAAAAAAGGTACTAATCCTTTAGATATTTTACGGTTCCTTGCCAAATCCACCCGAAAACCTATCCCTTTTTCCCCGGGATGCCGAACCCGGTGAATGCCTGCCCTTCCTTTTTGAGGCAATGGCCAGGAAGGCAGGGTTCACCATGGTTGCCGGGCTGGATGAAGCGGGACGGGGTCCCCTGGCGGGGCCGGTTGTGGCGGCCGCAGTGATCCTTCCTGAGGAGGTGGATCTGCCGGGAGTCCGGGACTCCAAGCAGATGACCCCCCTGGCGAGAGAAGAGGCCTCCGAGCTGATCAAGAGAAAGGCCACAGCTGTGAGCGTCGCGGTCGTGTCCCATGCATACATCGATACTCATAATATCCTGAACGCCAGTCTTGAGGCAATGAAACGGGCCGTATCCGCTCTTGACCCGCACCCAGCCTTTCTTCTCGTTGACGGCATCCATCGTGTGCCGATTGCTCTGCCCCAGAAATGTCTGAAAAAGGGCGATCAGAGGAGCATGAGCATATCTGCGGCCTCCGTTATAGCCAAGGTCTACCGTGATGAGATAATGAGGAACTATCACCGGCTGTTCCCGCAATATGGTTTTGACCGGAATAAGGGGTACGGGACGCAATATCACCTGGATGCCCTCAGGCGGTTTGGACCCAGTCCCTTTCACCGCCGCACATTCCGGAGGGTGTGCTGACGTGACAAGAGAGCGTCTTGACCTGGGAAAGCGGGGTGAAGAACTTGCTTTGAGGACCATCCGATCCATGGGATACAAGGACATCCTTCAGAATTACCGGTGCCCGCTGGGGGAAATCGATTTGATCGCACGGGATGCCGGCACCCTGGTATTCCTGGAGATCAAGACGAGGCGGACCGGCTCAACGGCGTATGCCAAAGAAGCCGTTACCGCCCGAAAGAGACGCCAGATCTCCAAGGTCGCTCTCGCATATATGAAGGCGAATAACTGTAGTGATACACGTGCCAGGTTCGATGTTGTGGCTATAAGCCTTGCGGGTTCCTCCCCGAAGATCGAGGTAATAAAGAATGCGTTCGATCTCGCGTGCTGAAGATGAGTTTCAGCCGGGGACCCTCTTCATCGTTTCCACCCCCATCGGGAACCTGGAGGATATTACACTCAGGGCACTGAAAACCCTGGAAAGGGTCGATATCATTGCCGCCGAAAACGTGGGGCACACCCGCGGACTTTGTGAACACTTCGGGATCAAGACACGAGTTCTTCGGTATAACCAGCATAATCAGAAGGTGAAAGCCCCCGAACTGATCGGCAGGCTGAAAGGGGGGTCAGATATAGCGCTGGTGACGGACGCGGGGACACCCGGTGTTTCGGACCCCGGGGGCGTGCTGATCAGCGGGGCCGCCCGCGAATCCATTCCGGTTACGCCGATTCCCGGGCCGTCCGCCGTAACGGGGGCCGTTGCAGTCTCCGGATTTCCTGCCGAACAGTTCGTTTTTGGCGGGTTTCTACCTCCAAAGGCGGGAAAGAGGAGACAAGCCCTTCGCGCATTTGTGTCCGAAGATCGCACAATGATCTTTTTCGAGGCGCCTCATCGCCTGCAGGCCATGCTCAAGGATATGCTGGACATACTGGGTGATCGAGAGGTCGTCCTCATCCGTGAAATGACCAAACTCTATGAAGAGATACGCCGAGGAAAATTGTCCGGTATTCTCGGTAATCTGACCGAAGAGAGGGTCAAGGGAGAGCTGACCCTTGTGGTGAAAGGAAGAGAGGAAAAAGGCGACCCGGAAGAGATCCCGGCGCAGGTACTCGAGAAAATAGACGAACTTCTGATCCGGAAACAGTCGAGCATGAAAGATATCGCCAGGGATATCTCCACGGAACAAGGATTCCCTTTCCGGCAGATATATAAGGCCTGCCTGACGAGAAAAGCAATGCTGTCTTCAACGGGCACTCGATGATACCGGGCGACTTGAACATGGAAAAGACAAAGGTGCTGAAAATATCAAATAACCTTGGACTGCACGCACGGGCGGCAGGAAAAATCGTGGCCCTTGCAAATCAGTATGAGTCCAAGCTGTTCCTCAAAAAAGACAAAGACGAGGTGGACGGTTCAAGCATCCTTTCCATCCTGACCCTTTCCTGTCCAAAGGGAACAGAAGTAAAAGTAAAAATCGTAGGCGAAGATTCAGAGGCCTTCATGGAAAGCCTGACGGAGCTTTTCTCCAATAAATTCGGGGAGGAACCATGACCGCCAGCCCAGACGGATCAAAAGACACGATGCAGGGAATTCCCGTCTCTCCGGGAATCATCGTCGGCAAGGCCCACCTTGTGGACCGGTCCACGGTCAACATCCTCTATCAGTACCTCATCGACGAAAAACAGGTGGCCGGAGAGGTGGAACGTTTTGAAAATGCCATTCGGTCTACCGAAGAACAGATCAGGATTCTGAAAAGCAGAGTCCCCGAGCATGTCAAGGAACATTCCTTCATCCTTGACAGTCACTTGATGATCCTGAAAGACAGCATGCTTCGCGACTCCACAATACGCAGAATCGAGGAGGAAAAAATAAACGCGGAGTGGGCCTTGAAAAAATCGTTCCACGAAATCCGCAAGATCTTCGCCCAGATCGACGATGAATATATCAGCAACAGGATTCAGGATGTGGAGAGCGTGTCGGAAAGGATCCTGAGGAACCTTTCAGGCGAAACGGTGGAAAACCTCGCGGAGATACGCGAGCGGGTCATCATCGTAGCCCACGATCTCTCCCCTGCCGATACCACTGAGCTCAACATCAGCAAGGTCATGGGATTCATAACCGATGTTGGGGGCCAGACGTCCCATACCGCGATCATGGCGCAGGCACTTGAAATCCCCGCCGTGGTGGGCCTTGAATCGGCCACCGCCAGGATCGCGGACCGTGATCTGCTCATCGTCGACGGGAGCACGGGAGAGGTCATCATCAATCCTGACGACGCGGACATTATCCGCTACCAGGAAAAACAGCTCCAGCATGAAAAATATAAATCATCGATAGCGAGAATCAGTCACCTTCCCGCGGAAACGCCCGACGGTTACCGGATCACCATAAAGGCCAATATAGAATTCCTGGAAGAGGTCGCCGCCGTCCGGGATCATGGCGCGGAAGGGATCGGACTCTACCGGACGGAGTTCCTCTATCTCCGGAGCAAAGTCCTGCCGACAGAAGAGGAGCTCTTTCACGACTACAAAGAAGTTGCGGAAATCATGAACCCCGATCCCGTGACCATCAGGACCCTTGACCTGGGAGGGGATAAATTTGCCTCGCACATCGAGATCGCCCATGAGATGAATCCCGCCATGGGCTTGCGGGCCATACGATTGTGCCTTAAGGAGCCGGCGCTTTTCCGGACGCAGCTTCGCGCCATACTGCGTGCGAGCACCTTCGGACACGTGCAGCTCATGTTTCCCATGATATCGGGCGTCCAGGAGGTAATCGAGGCAAAACAAATACTCGCCGGAATAAAGGCGGAACTGGACAGCGAGGAGATTGTCTACGACGAAAACATACAGGTGGGGGTCATGATCGAAATTCCGTCAGCCGTGACCATTTCAGACCTTCTCACCGGGCATGTGGACTTTTTCAGCATCGGGACCAATGACCTCATTCAGTATGCCCTGGCCATTGACCGGGTCAACGAACACGTAGCGTACATGTACCAGCCGTTTCATCCGGCCATCCTGCGGATGATCCGCCAGGTGGTCGAGGAGGGCAAGAAAGCGGGAATCAAGGTATCACTGTGCGGCGAGATGGCCGGGGACCCCCTCTGTATTCCCATCCTGCTCGCCCTGGGCCTTGATGAACTGAGCCTGAATGCCCGCTCGATCCCGTTGGTGAAAACCATCGTCCGGGCCATCCCCCTCGAACAGGCCCGGTATGATTTCGAACAGGTCCTTCAGCTCAACACCGCAATGGAGGTACGGGACTACCTCCTCAAGCGAATGAAAAAGATGATCCCGGAACTGGGTGAAAAAGGCTTTTTTCCCTCCTGATGCACCCCTTGCGGCTGACCGTCGTACTGCTCCCGAGAGAGGAAGAGAATGGGTATAAAAATAGTCTGCCAGAATAAGAAGGCCTCATTCGACTATCACATTGATGAGACTATTGAAGCCGGACTCGTCCTTCTGGGACCGGAGGTAAAATCCCTGAGAGAGGGACGTGCGAGCCTGGTGGACAGCTATGCGAGGATACGGAGAGGAGAGGCCTTCCTCCACAGTATGCATATAACCCCCTACCCTTTTTCTCATCACCTGGAACTGGATCCGGTGAGGATCAGAAAGCTCCTCCTCAACAAAAGGGAGATCAAGCGCCTCATCGGCAAGACGGAAGAAAAGGGATACTCCCTCATCCCCACAAAGGTCTATTTCAAGGACGGAAGGGCAAAGGTGGAACTTGCCCTGGCCAAGGGAAAGAAGAAATACGACAAGCGCCGGGCACTGAAAGAAAAAGAAATGAAGAGGGAAATGGATCAGGCGCGCAAGAGAGGGCGTTATTGACACATGCCGAAGAAATGCTTATAATTGTATTATTCAAAGAAAGGGGGCGAATCGGTTTCGACGGGGATAGAGAAGCTTGGGTTGCATACCGAGGTCCACGTGCTCGTAAAACAGGTGGAACTAAAGACAAACGCAGACGATTATGCGTACGCCCTAGCCGCATAGACGGCTAGCGTCCTTTCATTGTTCGCCTGCGACATTGAACAGGGCGCCGACGAGCAGGCTAGCTGACCCGCCCTACCTGTGAGACGGGAAAGTTAAATCTTACACAGGATAGTTCCCTGGCCACTGTGCCTGGCAGGTTCCAGGGAGCGAACATCTTTTGCCGGGCTATGTATGTAGAAGCCTGAGTGGAATGTTTTCGGA
>CAZEGG010000277.1:0-4972 GCA_964511755.1 uncultured Desulfobacteraceae bacterium
GTCCCGGCGCTGCCGAGCCGGGCATCCTTTCCGACCGTATCAAGGCTGTACATATAAATGTACCGGATAACCATAGGCGGGATTTCATTCCGCTCGAAAAGCCATGAAACAGCATTGATAAAGGATGTCGGTACGCAGTCATATTCTGAAACCTGGTATTGCAGCGGAATATACATGGCATCTCTCTTGCCGATTCTGGTATTCGGGTTAATGTGCCGCCCCTTTATTCGGGACAGCTATGAGTAGACAGTGCGGTGTTGAGCCAGAGCCTTTCCCACCGATTGGTCCAGATGCTTTGTCCTCCGAATTATTGCCTCTTATCTTCCTCTTCTGACAGAACGAAACCTATGGATCTCCTCTTCCCTCTTGGTTTTGGCGCATCAATCAGTTTTCGAATTTCACGTATCAAATCCATCAAGATTTGGTCGTGATCGCTGACACGCTTTTCCAGTTCGTCGATCTTCCCCGACAGTCTCTCGTTTGCCAGGGCCATTTCGCGAAGTCGAATGAACGCCCTGACAATAAAGACACTCATCTTATTTGCTTGGTTGGAATTCAAAACATTTGCGGCTTGTAAGGCACCGTGCTCAGTAAAAACCAGAGGCAGTTTACGGCGACCACCCCAGCCGGAACTTGATGTCGCAATTTGCGATTTCAAGTTGTCGAACTCCTCTTTTGTCAATTGAAACATGAAATCTTTAGGGAATTTTTTAATATTTCTCCGGACTTGCTCGTTGAGGCGTCTGGTTTCAACGCCATAGAGATCAGCAAGATTGGAATCCAATATGACCCTCTCACCACGAACAATCATTATAGTCCGTAAGATCCGCTTCTCAGGAACGAGTTCCTTTGGTTTTCCAACCATTGCCCCTTAGTCCTTTCGTTTGTAGGAGAACATAAGATTATCCAATTCGGACACAACTTCGTGTTCAGGGGTACGTGTACTTAGATCAATTCGTCGCCTCTCCGATCGGAATACTCCTGAATTGACGACCGGAGGCCTTATAAATGTCAGGCTGCGCTCTCCGTACCAAGCCTTGCGTAGGCTGGAAGTGGACGTGTGAGGCGCTTCACGACGTAAATGAATACTCCGGTCAGCAGCAGGTTGAGGGCCAGGCTCAGCATCGCGACAGTTACGATGGGTCCGCCGATTCCATAGCTCAGGGAGATCACCAGCACGCCCGCCCCGACCTCGCCTCGTGGCCACATGCCGATGGCAATCGCCAGCCGCTCCCGCCAATGCGCCTCCTGTCTGTAACAGAACGCCGAAAACATCTTCCCGAGATTGGACAGAAGAGTGATGACCAGGACGTGGAAAGCCAGCTCGGCCCAGTTCATCGGCGGCTGCGCCGCAGTGATGCGTCCAATATGCTGCGTTCTTCCAACTTCTTCGGCCGAAGCTTCGGCGGCGGGAGCTCCGGCGGAGTGGAGCGAGGTTTCAACTGAGCCGACCATCGCTTCACCCCGGGCTGCGAAGTCGGTCCCCAGAATCTTGGGCATGGATAGGCCCACAAGCACCACGAAGAGCGCGGCAACAACCGTGGAAACACGCTTCTCCGCCGGTGTTTCGATTACCGCGTGAGGGCCTCTCTCGCCGCCCGCGCCGTGGCCCGAATAGGCCATGATCGATCCGAGCACGAAGGCCGGAAGCAGCACTTCGATGTGAATCGGCACAGACTCGTCGATCAGTTTGGATCCCTTGTAGATAATTTCACTGACCACGGCGATTCCCACGGAGTAGCTGAGCACCCAAGGCCAGGTTACGGGGATTCGCAGCTTGTGCAGAAACACGTAAGCTATCGCGAGCATCGCCGCCATGAGCACAACGATCAGGCTGAGTTGCCAGGCGATGCCGATCATCAGCATCTTAAGCGGAATCATCAGCAGCACGGTGTCCAGATCGTCGAAGATCGCAAGGATGCGAGCCTTGCGAAACAGCCACGTGGCACCCAGCCCGGCCGCGGCGAGCATCGAAAACAATACCCCTGCGGACGTCGGGGCCGCGAAGCGCCCCGCCAATAGCGTCTCCTGCCATGCGGCCAGGGTCTGCCAGGAGTTCGGAGGGAGGAGGACGAAGACGAAGTAGATCGTGACGAACAGCCACGGAAAACTCGCCGCCGTAAAGGCAACAACGTAGTCCCAGCCGTACTGCTTGAGGTTTGACTTGTCTACGTCGAATTCATAGCCGACGCGAATCATGATGAACGAAAGCCCTACCATTGTAAGCACACGAATCGCATCGCCTACAGTGGCATACGCAGGGCCGACGATCCCCGGCAACCACTGGGATCCGAAAAGGCCGAAGAGCAGCAATACCGAGAAGAGCAGGACCTTCAGCATTCGCTTCTCGCGATTCCTCCTTTGGCAGTTTCGGCTCTCGACTGTTCTAAGCGCGGCCTAACGATTTTCTCAGTGGCGAGAGCGCCGAGCCCACTCAGGAAAATGGTTAGGAATTTCCTACCTTGAAACGAGTTAATTCAGAGCACAGGAATGGCATCACCTTTTCTCTGGCAATGTGATATCTAACAAGCCAATCTTGGAAACCCCGGGCTCTATCATTGTCCACTAATTCGTTATATTCTTCATCGGATAGTAACAAGAATTTCAAGATGTTTATGAACCAGTCCTTGCTAAACCTCGAATATTCAGTTTTATTGATATTGTCTATTCCGGTACTCTCCAATAACTTATGGTATGAAAGCCGGCCAGTGGCCAAGAGAGAAAATATTTCAGGAAATCTGAGGCGAATGACAGACAAAAATGCTACTACCTCTGAATTTGTTAGCCTGTTCTCCGGGAGTTGCGAGAAGTACAAGGCCAATATGGAGAAGCAACGCTCCATTTCACGCAACGAGAAATTATAAAACTGAAATAATGCTGATAGAATAGTAGCAACATCCCGGCTTTCCAAACCGTAATGCTGCGTCAGTCGAATGGTATATCTTGAGCAATCGTTTTCATGGCTATTCTGACGATTCCTCGGAAGATCGGTAGCTATAGTGAAAAACTTGTGCAAATAATTCCGCGCGTCTACCTCTGCACCGTAAACTGCTTTAACATAGTTTTCCAACTGCATTAGGTTGACCAACAGCATGAAGCACACATTCTTTGTTGAAAAAAGATGCTTTATACGCTCTATGAGTGATAGAGCAAAATCTGGTCTACAGCGATCAAGCTCATCTACGATGAGTAAGAGAGGAAATTCTTGGGCAGCTCTTACGGCAGTCCCTAACTTTGACAATTTTTCCTTAAAGCCTGCTAAGCTGTCCTTTGAGTTTGCATAATCATCGAATGCTTTGCCTACCAGATTCGAAATGGCAGCAGATGAACTCTCTGCCACATCACCCCTGATATTGTCTAATGCATCAAGATCCGAATCTTTAATAATGCCGAGAGTGAGTGCCTTAACTCCGATCCTGGTGCCAGTATATAATAGTTTACCACCTACGCGTTTTGCTTTTGATTTAAAATCCTCTTTAAGTTCTTGAATAGCGTCACTATCGGCAAATGCAGTTTCTGCCAAAGAAATAATTTCGGTGCAAAAGGACACAAAAGGATCATCAGAGTAGTCATGCTCATATGCGTCGAAATATATGCAGCTTTTTCCTTGCATATTTAAGTCTGCCATCCACATTTTCGCGAATGTTGATTTTCCATCTCCCCAGGGGGCATCTATACAAAGGACAATATCATCCTCGACATTCTTAAAAAGCGTAGCAAGTGAATCCCCAAATTCTTTCAGGCCGAAAAGATCCCGAGAATATGGGTTGTCTTTCGGGATTTCTATAATTGGAGGATGTAGTTTCATACACTGCTTCCTTATTTCGCGTGTGGGTCACAGCCTCGACTGTAAGGAATTGGGTGGCTCCGATTGTTCGGAGACCTTACGTGACTTATTTTCCGGACAGCATAAGAATTGCCTTCTCCAAGGCGCTGTTGAATTCTTCCGGACGATCCATCATTAAAAAATGGTCCGCTTGCTTCAGGACAATAGCATCGTATGAAAACATATGTCGGCGATTTGCTTCGTAGCTGACGGGCCACATATCTCCATTTACCGTTACAACGGGAACTCGGATCTGTTCAAATATCTTTGCCGCTTCACCTGTGATGTATTGCGTCATCATTTCCGTCATTGCACTTAAGGCCACACTGGGCAGCGCTGCTGCAATATCCGAAAGGATCCAGTCGCGAAGTTGCGGATCGGTCCGGGGAGAAATCATCTCCCCTACGAACTGCCGACTCCCGGCCTGGAAATTCTTCTCCAAACGAGCAATCATCTTTTTGAATTCTTCGCGAGTAAGCGGGTACTCTATGTTTTCAAGGGTATCTACACCAATCAAACCAATGACGCGGTCAGGCATGAGTCGAGCCGCCTCTGCAATCACCGAACCGCCCATGGAATGACCAATCAGAATGATCTTGCCGCCACCCGCTGCTTCTGCCACTGCCCGTACATCCTCTCCGAAAGCACCCATGGTATACCTGGCGCGGGTCATTCCTGAATGGCCGTGGCCTGCAAGATCGAGAACGATGACGCGGTACTTTCTGGAAAACACCGGCACCTGGGCACGCCAGTAGCGGGCATCGCAGCTCCAACCGTGTACAAATACCAGAGTCGGCTCCCCCTCGCCCGAGACTTCATAGGAGATCGGCGTGCCGTCTTTGGAAACTGCAACACGGGGCCAGGTGGTCTGCGCCTGGGTCACTGCATCAGTCATAATCAGGAGCACCAGGCAACCGAGCAGTCCCACCAAATATTTTTTGGATAGGCTGTGAGTGAATCTCCTATCTATCAGGGCATCATTTTTTCGGGCATTTATTGTCATTCTTCTCTGCTCCGAATACTGATAATGGGAAAACAACGGACGGTGCCTCCGTTGGTCGTCACAGGTGTTGGTCTTGAATCATAGCGTGCATGATATCCGGGAAACCCAATGACAAAGGCCCGGTTTCCTTCCGAGAAGCCGGG
>CAZEGG010000278.1:0-4963 GCA_964511755.1 uncultured Desulfobacteraceae bacterium
GCGATCTTGACATAGACGGGTTCATCTGCCCGGGTCATGTCACGACCATCATCGGCACTTCGAGTTACCGCTCGGTGGTGGATCGGTACGGGGTGCCCTGCGTCGTGGTCGGCTTTGAACCGCTGGACATCCTGCAGGGAATCCTGATGCTGGTCGGGCAGATCGAGGCGGGCGAGGCACGGGTGGAAATCCAGTACGTGCGGGGCGCCTCTCCCGAGGGAAATCCGGCCGCACTCAGGATCATGAACGAAGTCTTCGAACCATGCGATACCCCCTGGAGGGGGCTCGGCTCTATCCCCTTGAGCGGTCTGGCGTTTCGCGAGGAATACGCGGCCCATGACGCCGCCAGGCGGTTTGACCTGAACGTTCCTCCCGCGAAAGAACCTCCCGGCTGTCTGTGCGCCGAAGTTCTTCGAGGGGTCGCCAAACCGGTGCAGTGCAGACTCTTCCGTGCGGCCTGCACGCCCCGCACTCCGGTGGGCCCATGCATGGTCTCCAGCGAGGGCACCTGCGCTGCCTATTTCAAGTACCACGCTGAGTAGGATCCTACCCGGGCAAAGCCACCGGAGGCGGCCAAGCCCGGAATGACCGAATGTCAAAGCTCAAATGTCAAATAAAGGCCAAATGACTCAATGACAAAACATACACTACCCAAACGAAGCCAAAACATCGATGGAGCACATCCTCGAACGATTTGGGCATTTGACATTGGACATTTATTTGGCATTTGGATTTTGTCATTTGAAATTTCTTGATTCCTGTGTCCCGATTCACCCTAAACTCACTGGCTCATCTGAGAACAGTTGGTTAGAATAACGAATTCCGGTATATATTTCGCCATGTTTGAATCCCTGAAACTCCATGACCTTGCCCGAAGGCAAAAAGCGGTTTTGCGGCCCGCGTCGTCCACCAGGCCGGCCCTCAGGATTATTGAAGAGGGCGGTGTCCGTGCCGTGGTCAAGGACTTCAGCACCAACCGTTTCCTCTTCAGGAATCTGGCAGGCCGGTTTCTCGTGTGGCGTGAGAGCAGGGTTTACCGGGAAGTAAAAGGTCTCGGAGGTGTTCCAAGACTCTACCGGACCATCAAGGGACTTGCTATTGTGCTCGAGGAAATTTCCGGCACCAATCTGAGTGACCTGGATAAAGAGAGCAACGTGTCAGGGGCGTTCTTCGAGGCATGCGAAGAACTGGTCTCCCGGGTTCATGCACGGGGTGTGGCCCATTGCGACCTGAAAAGGGAGCCCAATATTCTGGTCGGTGCCGATGGGCGGCCGTATGTCGTGGACTGGGCCGCGGCAATCCTGAAAAGGGAGTGCAGACTCTTTCCGCTGAACAGGATTTATCAGCGCTTCCTCCGGGACGACGAACTGGCCATTATCAAGCTCAAACTCAAGCACTGTCCTGCCGCGGTGTCCCGGCAGGAAAGAAAGCTGCTCGAATACCGGAGCGGGTCCGAGAGGGCCATACGTGCCGTCAGAGACCGGCTCCGCAAGCTTATAAAACACATCGCCTGACCTGCTCTTAGGCTTCTTCCCGGCAAACGTCATCACCCGGTGCCGTGCTCAGCGAAACGAGAATCTTCTGGGCAATGCCTCTTCCCATGGCCAGCCGGCTGCAGTCATGTCCCAGGATGAGGCGTCCGTGCCCATCGTTACTGATGATTTCCAGCCGGTCCCCGATCCGGAGCCCCATGGACGCCAGGCGCGATCTCCCGCCGGCGCCGGTTGCAATCTCTTTTACCTCCACCCACTCCCCTGCCTTCGCCGTGGCGAGAGGCAGTAAAGGAGCACGCTGTGCAAGACACTCATCACACAAACCGTATATTTCCATACGGTGCTGGAGCATGTGAAATCCATGGGACGTGGCAATCTGTATCTGGAGGCGTTCCATCTCATCGTTTGAGAATTCAACAATTTTTCCACACTTGGTGCAGATCATATGATCGTGATGGCGACCCAGATGGCGGTGCTCGTACCGGATGGGCTGGTCTTCAAATTTTTCCCGCTGCGCAAATCCGAGTTCCACCATACGGCTCATGCATTGCCGGACAAACGAGGGCTCGTAATCGTATCCTTTGTCTTTAAGGAGCCGAAACAGCTCTTCAAGGGTGACGTGATCTTCCGTGTCAAGGAACGTGTCCACGATATTCAATCGATCCTGCACACGATCCACCTGATCGGTCTCAAGGAGGGCACGCAAGTTGGCTTTCTCAAAAACGTTCCTGTCCTTCATTATCTTTCCTCACAAAATTCCGCTTTCACGTCCTCACCGCGACTCTTCCAGGAAATAGCCCACAAATCCGCGTACCGCATTCGCGATGAAGTTTCTCTCTCTCGCCCTGGTCGCCGGATCCATCTCTTCGAATGCCGCCAGATTCGGATCCTTTGCCAGGAGGGCATCCACACAGCGCTCTTCGGTTTCCTGCTTTCCCGGAATGAATTCCTGTCTGATCCACTCCTCCCACGCAAGAACCTGACTCCGAAAACGTTTCAGCATGCGGTGGGAGCTCGAAGCCCTCCCAAAGTGCGCATAGCAGACGGGTTGATCGTCCAGTGAGAGCAGGCGATCCACACTTTCCAAGAACACGGGCAAGAAAAACCTTGGGGGTGTGGCGGGGCGCAGATATTCCTTGCTGTTGACTATGAAGAAATTGCCGGCCGCTTCTCCCGAGAACAATCGGCCATCATAAGTGAAACTCAAATGGTGGGCAGCGTGACCGGGAGTTTCTATCACCGCCACCCCATCCGCCGGGCAGGAGGTATGGGGAACAAGCCGCTCGGCAGGCACTGCTTTCGGCTCCCCATAGAGTTCGGCGACTTCTCCCAGCACATCCAGACTGCCGGCCCAGAGCCTTGCGGGGTCTGCCAGGTTGGAAATCCCTTTTTCATGGCAGACCGCCTGTGCCATGGGATAGCGTGCCAGCACATCCGCAAGCGCCCCTGCATGGTCAATATGGATGTGTGACAGTAAGATATAATCTATTTTATCCACGTCAAGTTCCGCGAGACTTTCCAGCAACCGACCTGCCGTATTGGCCGGGCCTACGTCCACCAAAAGGGTCAGCTCTTTTCGGCAAAGCCACGAGCCGATAAATTGGTCGAATCCCGGCAGGTCCTGCGTAATTTCGATCAGCTTCTCTTCCATTTCTTCACAATCTCCCCTGCAGGATAGTTTCCATCCATAGACGGCTGTTTTTCACAATCTCATCGTCAATCTGTCCCGCCTCGGCGGGATGCGACGTACTACTATAGTACGCCTCCGTGTAATCCCTTGGTTTCCTTGATCTTACAGAAAACACCTCATCTCTGGATCGGAAACTCATTAGTGCCGAAAATCTTTTTGTGGATGGGCACTTTCTAAAAAACCGGTCCCGGGTGCGGTTTCAGAGGGCGAATAGTAACATTTTTTCCATTTTTTTCTCAATATTTTTCCCCTCTTTCCGATAATCTTTATGGATCTTGCATATCGGAGCAGCTCACTCCATCAAGGAGAGGCGGCGAGCTGTGCTGAAAAAGTCGCAAACCGGAAGGAAGCGAGAAGGGAACATCTATCATGGCAGGCTCAGATATAAATACAGTTCTGGTTGTCGACGATGAGGAAATGATTCGATCTACGGCTATGGCTTTTCTCGAAAAGATCGGGCTGGCCGGTGATGCAGCCCAAAATGGAGAGGAGGCCATGAATATGCTCCGAGACGGAAAGTACGATCTGATCCTTTCCGATGTCTGCATGCCGGGAATGGACGGTATCCAGCTGATGAAGGAGGTCAAGAAATCATATCCGGACCTGTCATTTATCATCATGACAGGGTATACCGCCGATTACTCCTATGCTGACATTATCTCATCGGGAGCCTCGGACTACATCAGCAAGCCCTTCGACATGAAGGAGCTCAAAGCCAAGGTTGAAAGGATCGGCAAGGAAAAAAGAATACTGGCGGAGCTTCGGGAAACCAATGATCAACTGGAAACCGCCATAGAGCGGGCTAATCAGATGGCTGTCCAGGCCGAACTGGCATCTCTGGCCAAAAGTGAGTTCCTGGCCAACATGAGCCATGAGATCCGCACCCCTCTGAACGGAGTCATCGGATTTACGGATATGCTCCTGGAGACACCGTTGAGTGAAGAGCAGACTGATTATGCCAGCACGATCAAGAGGAGCGGGGAATCGCTCCTGTCTCTCATCAACGATATCCTGGATTTCTCCAAAATTGAGGCAGGCCAATTTGACCTGGAAGAGATAGACTTTGATCCTGAGATCCTGTGTCATGATGTTTGCGATCTCATCCGTCCCAAGATCCATGACAAGCCCATAGAGATACTTTGCAGAATCGGTAATGATGTTCCCGCGCAGATAAAAGGAGATCCGCATCGTTTCCGGCAGGTTCTCGTGAACCTCATGGGGAATGCCAGCAAGTTCACCGAATCAGGTGAAATAGAAGTGGCATTCGATGTGACGGAAGAGGATGGGGACAATCTTGCATTTCATATTTCAGTGCGGGACACGGGCATCGGGATTCCCAAAACAAAATTGTCAACCATCTTTGAGCCCTTTCAACAGGCTGACGGCTCTACGACAAGAAAGTACGGGGGAACCGGCCTGGGACTCACCATATGCAAGAAGATATCGGAACTTATGGAAGGAGATATCTGGGCGGAAAGTCAACCCGGTAAAGGGACCTGCTTTCATTTTATCGGGAAGGTAAAAAAATCGCCCGAGAAAAAAGCAAAGAGAATTTTGCCGAAGTCCCTGAAAGGGAAGAAGCTCCTGATTGTGGACGATAACCAGACAAACCTGGACATCCTCCGTTACCTCCTCGAATCCCTGGAGATACGAGTGCATGAACTCACCAAAGGGAAAGAAGTGGTCACCGCCCTCGAGCAGGCCATCGATGCAAATGATCCGTTCCACCTTGCGATTCTGGATATCCGGATGCCCGACATGAATGGCTATGATATTGCGC
>CAZEGG010000279.1:0-4911 GCA_964511755.1 uncultured Desulfobacteraceae bacterium
CGGGAGGGCGCCGTCTTTTCGTGACTTATCAGTGGGGGAACCCGCAGCTCGACGAGGTCGAGAATGCGGAGGGGGTAGCTATCCCACGCTGATAAGTCACTGAAAAGACCAGCCCGGAAGACTCGGAACGAAAGAAATGGCTCTCTCCCTGAGCGTCAGAATTCATCCATGCCCACCATTCCGGAGTCCGGATCGGGAAAACCTGTCCGGGTTCTCCGCCAACTTTCAATAATCCTTCAGGAGGTCCATCACCAGGGCCAACTGCCTCCGGGCGGCCATCTGAAATTTGTACCAGTGGGTATTCTCGAGCCCCTGAACAGCCTCCAGCGTCTCGTCTCTCGGGTCCTGAACCGCTTCTTCAATCCACAGGTCCTTTTTATAATAGAGTTCCGGCCTATCGAGATACTCTTTCACTGCAGTAATTCTTTCGTCATAATCCTCCGCGTTTATGATCTTTTTGAAGTCCTTTTCCACGTAGGTCCAGTACGTCTCTCCCTTCTTTGCCCTCCTCAGCTCCTGAAAAATGCGTTTGCACGCCTCAAGCGCGATTTCCCGGTTTTCCCGTTCCCGATAGGGCTTTGCGAAACGGTAGTCATTCCAGGTGCAGGATATCTCATCAGGCAGGTGACCCACATCCGCATGGCCGATATTGGGCGCCAAGGCACGAAACGGGTTCCGCCAGGAGAACACGCTGTTCCAGTCCTCTTCGTAACCGCTGAAATTCTGGTGGGACCAGGTGTCCGCATAGGTGTGGAGCGCAATTCCGATCCTGTAGGGATTTCCGGTTTCCAGCACGGCCCTCAGAAGTCTGCGGGCATTCTTTGAATCAGGGGTTGTGCTGTACTTGTTATGCTTGCCGTCAATAGGCTGGTTGTTGTCGCCGGGGATGAAATGAAAAGGGACATAGACGAATTTCTGTATCTCGTACACGAAGGACTTTACCGACATTGACTGGGTCATAATGGGTCTGAAAAAGCCGTCTTCAGTCTTTATGGCAGAGGGAAAGCGAGGAGGAGCGTCCTCCCTGGGATACTGGCTCTCATTGTTATCGTCCACGTACTGGGAGGCATAGGCAATAATGTGGGAATCTTCATCATCGAAACCGGCTTTACTGGCCAGGGCATAGGTTACGTAAAAATGAAAATCCTTTTCCATGATTACCTCCTGACACGCATTCCCTTCCTGTAATCATTGCCGTCCAAAACAATTTCCGACTGCAACAAGTCTCCTCCCGCAGAGCGGGAGGCATCAGGCAGTTCTCCCGAGGCTGCTCAGGCCCCGCTACACTTCGCGCCCGCCGATGCCTGTTGCCGTATCGCCGAGCGGTGCATAGAACTCCGGGCGCCGGTCTCGGAAAAGGTCATTTCTCTCGGTCATTGCCTTGTTTCCGGCAACGCTCACATCAATCTCCGTGACAAAGAGTTCCTCCGTGTCTGCTGTGGCGCGATGGACTATCTCTCCCTTCGGCGTGACCACCTGGCTCTGCCCTGTAAACCGGAGAGAACCCCGCGGCCGGGTGACCGATCCGATACGGTTGGCGGTGACCGCAAACACCCCGTTCTCAACACAGCGGGTCACCATGGCCTGCTGGCAGAGCGGCAGGACGAGGTTTGAAGGATGACACAGCACATCCGCTCCCTTCAGGGCAAGAACCCGTGCCGCCTCGGGAAAGGCCCAATCAAAGCAGACCATCATTCCTATCATGGCACCCCTTACTCCTATCGGTTCAAGAGGCATGTCCCCGGGATCAAAGTACTCCTTTTCCGTGTCGAACAGATGCAGCTTACGATAGGTGGAGACCAGACCGTCAGGTCCGATGAGCAAAGCGCTGTTGAACACTTGGTCTCCGGATCTTTCTGCGAAGCCTGTGACCAGGAACAAGTTCCTATCGCGACACAAACGGACCAGGCTGTCTACCGTTCGGGAGTGTGCGGGGTCTTCCGCCAGAGGCACGAGTTCCGAACGGTCCTCAAAGAGATATCCCGTGAAGGCCAGCTCCGGCAGAACGACGAGGTCTGCTTCCACATTACGGAGTCCTGAAAGCACCGTCTCCAGGTTCTTTTCAACTGCCCCGAAAACCGGTTCAAACTGGAAGAATCCTGCTTTCAACATGGCACCACCATCTTATGCCTCCTTTTTCACTCCAGGGGAATTTTTCCCGTGTGATACCCGAATTCACCTTCCAATTTTCGCAGCATGAGTTTCATGGGATGATTCGGCGAAATTCCTGTCCCCAGCAAGGTGTCAGATGCAAGTCGAAGATCCCGTTCCCAGCGGGGGCGCCAAGAAGCGACGACTGAGACGTAGGAGCAATACGTCGCAAGGAGGAGCGAGCGAAGGCAATCCCGCCAACGGCGGGAATGATACCTTGATGGGGATCAGGGAGATACTAGGGGAAAAAAGGAAATATGTCAAACGAAGCAGCTGCAGTCCGTGCCCTGCAAACCCCTTCTTGGCGACAAGATAAAGTGGTGCTGATGATCAGAATTCTTCTCCGCCCATGCCTGCTTTTACACGGAGAAGAATTCCGACGGTGGGATTGGGACCGGCCTTGGCCTCATTGCTGGTAGGTTTGATGATACTCGATGACCTTTGCAACGTAACACCGCGTGTTCTTGAACGGCGGAATGCCATGATACTTTTTGACTTTCCTGCTTCCGGCATTATAGGCTGCAACGGCCAGCTTCACATTGCCGTTGAACTGATCAAGGAGCTGTCTGAAATACCTGACGCCGGCGTCTATGTTGTCCGCGGGATCAAAGCTGTCCTCAACACCCAGGGCCTTGGCAGTTCTCGGCATGAGCTGCATGAGTCCCCGTGCGCCTTTCTTGGAGACAGCTTTTGGATTATAACTCGATTCCGCCATAATAATGGCCTTCACGAGAGCCGGATCAACCTCGTAACGTTCCGCCGCTTTGTGAATAATGCGGTCAAAAGGGTGGGCCGGCTTCTCCTTCCGAACGGTCGAGTCATCGCTCTTCGAGTTCGCCTCCCGCTCCTGCGCGGGAGAAGAGTCGGGCACCTGAAGGCCGGCGGATCCGAGTGCAGGCGCTCGAGGTAATAGATTCGCCATATCTTTTACAGGCTCCATGGGACCCGGGATACGGCTGGTTGCTGTTTCGGACATCGTCGGGAGAATCTCTTTACTCCCCAAAGGAGCCATGGGACCGGGGATCTCACTGGCTGAGGGCGCCCCGATTTCCGACTCGATTCCTGCCTGCGCGGGAATTTCCTCATCATGCTCGATGCCGCTTTTCTGGGAAAATAGTTGCGTTCCCCAGTTGCCCTCCGCCTGGCTCTCACACGCGAGCGCTTCCGCATTCCCGAAAGCACCCGGTTCAACGCGCCTCTGTAATTGCTGCAAGCGCGGCACAGCGATCAATAGAATCATGAGCGCCAGGGCCACCCAACGCGTCAGATTCAGTAAATCCGGATTTGTCTGCGCTGTTTCCTCCATTTCTCACTTCCTTCTCAAAACACCACTTTCACCTTGCGTATCTCACTTCTTTTCCATGGTTCCCTGGTGTTTTTATAAGCCAGAATTATGCCACACTCGATCGACCAGACATTATCAACAAAATAAAAGAGATACACACATTTTCCCGGAACATGTTCTCCTGAAAAACAAAGCAAAATGAGTAGTTGTTTATTATTTAATGGTAAGTTGTTACATCTTCTCTTGCGAAACGATATTCTGGAACCCCTGGAATCTCTGGACGGTATAAGGGAGTATATCAGAAGGTTGGAAAAAAGGGGAGAATAAATTGCGAGTCGCCGGCTACAGCCTCTCACCGGTCTTCGTCGCGAGACGGCGAAGCACCCCGCGAACAGCAGGGGGAGATGGCGAAATCCGGGCCGAGTTTTGGAGATGGATACATGTCTCGACAAGCCTCCGAATGCATCATGGCCCTATTTTCTTTGTGGAACAGTGGTGACAAATTCCTTTGACTTCTTTCGAATCATGCTCCATCATTCTTCACACCCGTCCCAATTCGGCCGGCAAAACAGAGGACGGGACGTTCCCGGAGCAGCGTCGTGAGGGCCGGGAACAGTACAGCATGATTACTCGTGACAATGGATCGCTTCGCAGCCGGGCTGAGCCGTGCTGAACAGGTGCCTCCTTGCGGCGAAGCAAAGGATTTTCAAACGGGAGAAGACAATGGACGTACTGAAATGGAACGATGTGGATGAAATCAGCGTGAAAAAATTCCCCTACAAAGGAAAGATGTACGACGTAAAAGGCATCAGCGTGCGGTGGCTGTCAAAGTGCGGGGAAGATGACTCCGGGCAGCCGGAATACGGCCTCAGGCATTTTACCGCAGAACCCGGGGGTGAAATTCCCATCCACAACCATTTCTATCATCAGACCATGTACATCCTCACCGGTCAATTCGAATGCTGGCAATTTGACTCCGAAACCGGTGAACTGGTGAACAAATGGACATGCGGACCCGGTGAATCCATTTATGTGCCGAGCATGGAACCTCACGGCATGAAGAATCTCAGCGATACCGAACCGGCGACCTTCCTGTGCTGCATCTGCAACGTGTATGATGAGGATGACGTAGTATAATGGCCGGCACAAACCTCGCGGAGCGAAAGGCAGCTAGCGGCCTCAAAAGGCTCAGGACGGAAAAATACCCAGACGCATGATCTTGCGCCGAAGAGTGTTTTTGTCAATGCCCAGTTCCCGTGCTGTCGCAAGCCGCCTCCACTTGTTCCTCTGAAGGGCCTGCTCAATTGCGTGTTTTTCGAATTCCTTGAGAGTAAGCCCTTCAGACCTCAAGATGCTGTCTCCTTTAGGAATAAGGTGTTCCGGAAGATTCTCCAGATGGATCACATCCCCGTTGCAGAGTACAAAGGCGTGCTCAATCGCGTTTTCAAGTTCGCGGACATTTCCCGGCCAGTCAT
>CAZEGG010000280.1:0-4878 GCA_964511755.1 uncultured Desulfobacteraceae bacterium
AATAGAATCTTGTCTTTTTCACGTGTGGGCATGTATGAAAAAATGACCAGAAGTTAGTCTAAAAACCTACCGCAATAACCAAATTAAAGTCAAGCGCAGAATGCAAAGGGAAGATTTTTTGATTGCTAATCTTGAGCAACATGATATATTTACTATTTTTTTAGAGCAAAGGGTAGCAGTGATGACCCGCACCGGGAAGCACAATCCGAGAGGGAGGGAGGCTGCCGGGAAGAAAGCCGAGTCCGTTGAGATCAAGGATTTCATGGATGCATTTCTCGGGGTGCTCCGCGAGCAGAAGGGATATTCTCAGCACACTGTAAGGAGTTACCGGGCCGATCTCATCCATTTCTTCACCTTCCTGGGGGAACAGAAAAAAGACGTTGATGCCAGGGAAATCAGGTCCTACCTGGGAAACCTCTTCGGCCGGTACAAGCGGACAACTATCGCGCGGAAGCTTTCGGCTATCCGGACGTTCTTTTCTTTTCTCGAGAGGAAAGGCATCCTGGAGAGCAACCCGGCGAAAGAGATTTCTTCGCCGAAGCTGGACAAGTATATACCAGGGTATCTCACCGTCGACGAAGTCTTCAGACTGCTGGAAAGGCCGGAGCAGGAAAAGCCTTTCGGCAGCAGGGATCTGGCTATCCTCGAGCTGCTCTATTCCTGCGGGATCCGTGTCAGTGAGATGGCGGGCCTGAATGTCTCCAGTATGGACTTTCCGGCGCGGCTGTTGAAGGTGACCGGAAAAGGAAATAAGGAACGGATCGTGCCTGTGGGCAGACAGGCTCTGCGCGCTGTTGAGCAATACCTGGATGCCACGCGGCGCTTCCGGGGTAAATGGAGAGGAGATCATGAAGATGCCCCTCTGTTTTTGAACCAGCGGGGCGGGCGTCTTTCGAGCCGGAGCATCCACAGGATCGTGAAACGCTACGCTCTGGAGTGCGGCCTTTCTCCGGAGATCAGCCCCCACTCCATGCGGCACAGCTTCGCGACCCATATGCTGGATGGAGGCGCAGACCTCCGGTCGGTTCAGGAACTCCTGGGGCATGAGAGCCTCTCAACGACGCAGAAGTATACCCATGTCACCCTGGATCGGCTCATGGAGGTCTATGACAAAGCGCATCCAAGGAGCCACTGAGTCTCCTCGCGCAGAGTGAGGAGCGGAGGATGGAGACATACGGCTTTGCCGGAAAAGAGTGATCTGGATTAAGAGGGGCTTAGGGCACAGGGCTCAGGGCTTAAGGTTTTGAGGAAAAGAAAAAACACAGATTTTTTCCCTTAAGTCTTACGCCTTACGCCCTGCGCCTTTCAGAATGTGAGGTGGGGAAATGCAGGAAAGACACGGCAAGATAAGGGCAACCACGATTCTGGCCGTCCGGAAAGACGGCAGGGCAGTGATGGCGGGAGACGGCCAGGTGACCCTCGGTGATACGATTATGAAACACAAGGCGAGCAAAGTCCGGACCATGTACAAGGATACCGTCCTGGTGGGTTTTGCCGGCGCTGCTGCGGATGCCTTCAACCTTTTTGAGCGCCTCGAGGCGAAGCTCGAATCATACAGCGGAAATTTGACCAGAGCGGCTGTGGAACTGGCAAAGGATTGGAGGACCGACAAGATACTGAGAAAGCTGGAGGCCCTGTTGCTCGCAATGGACCAGGACCACACCTTCGTCATATCGGGGACAGGTGACATAATCGAACCGGACGAGAGCGTGGCGGCCATAGGATCGGGCGGACCCTATGCCCAGGCGGCTGCGCGGGCGCTTGTTGAGCACTCGGACCTGGATGCTGCTGCAATAGCGCAGGAGGCTATGACCATAGCGGCATCCATCTGTCTGTACACTAACGACCATATAAGCGTTCATGAACTGGAGAGGTGACGGCTTCTCACGCTGATTCGACGAAGAAGAACACAAAGAGAGAGGTTCAATGGGATTCTAATGAAGGTTTTGACTCCGAGAGAGATAGTCTCTGAACTTGATAAGTACATTATCGGTCAGGATGATGCGAAACGATCCGTAGCCATTGCGCTCAGAAACAGATGGCGCCGGCAGCAGGTGGCTCCCGAATTGAGGGACGAGATCGCTCCCAAGAACATCATCATGATCGGGCCCACAGGTGTGGGAAAAACGGAGATCGCGAGACGCCTGGCACGTCTGGCCAATTCTCCCTTTCTGAAAGTGGAGGCCACCAAGTTTACCGAGGTGGGATATGTGGGCCGGGACGTGGAATCCATGATCCGGGACCTCACCGAACTAGCCATCAACATGGCCAGGCAGGAAGAGCAGGAACGGGTCCAGGTGAAGGCTCGGGAACTGGCGGAAGAACGGCTCCTGGATATTCTGCTGCCGAAGAAACGCGAAGAGCCCAGGGAGGAAGGAGAGGGAGAAAAGGAAAAGGTTCTTGAGGTGGTCCGCACGGAGAAGCCCGAAAGTCCCTCCACTCGGGAGAAGCTGCGGCGCATGTTGCGGGAAGGGAAGCTGGACGAACGTTTTGTCGAGCTGGAAGTGACCAACAAGAACATGCCCATGGTCGAAATATTCTCCAACGCCGGCATCGAGGAGATGGAGTTCAACATAAAGGAAATGTTCGGCAATATGTTCCCTTCAAAAAAGAAGAGACGGCGGGTGAAAGTCCCGGAAGCCATGGAGATCGTCTTCCAGCAGGAATCCCAGAGACTCATCGATATGGACAAGGTGATGGAGCAGGCCATCCAGATGACGGAACAGAACGGCATCATCTTTCTGGATGAACTGGATAAGATCGCCGGCGCCGAATCAGGGTACGGCCCTGATGTCTCGCGGGAAGGGGTGCAGCGGGATCTCCTGCCCATCGTTGAAGGGAGCACCGTCACCACCAAGTATGGAATGGTCAAGACCGATCATATTCTCTTCATCGCAGCGGGGGCCTTTAATGTGAGCAAACCGTCGGATCTGCTTCCGGAACTCCAGGGGAGATTTCCCATACGGGTGGAACTTGATTCCCTCTCGGAAGAAGATTTTATCAGGATTCTGACCGAACCGAAGAATGCTCTGATCACGCAGTACAAGGCCCTCCTGACAACCGAGGGAATTGATCTGATCTTTGACGAAGCCTCGATCAAAGAAATCGCAGTCCTGGCCAGCAACGTGAATGAGCGCACCGAGAATATCGGAGCACGCAGACTCCACACGGTCATGGAAAAACTCCTGGACGAAATATCGTTCGATGCTCCGGACATGAGTGAAAAGGAAGTGACGATTACGGAAGAGTACGTGCAGGAAAAACTGCAGGAGATCCTTGAAGACGAAAATTTGAGTCGGTATATTTTGTAATGCGTTCCAGACCCCTCAGAGTGGGAGATGAAAGTGGGAGGAATTTTTCATCGACAGGAGGGGTGAAGGCGCTTGAGGCTCAAGGCGTAAGGCGTAAGGCAAAAGAGGAAGAGGAGCATTTTATCCGAAAGGACTTGAAGCAACTAACCGGTCAACGGGCCAACCGTCAAGAGGGAGACGACGCCGCATGATTACGCACAGTGACAGGGCCAAGGTCCTCATCGAGGCGCTCCCCTATATCCAGCGGTTTAACGGCTCTACCGTGGTGGTGAAGTACGGCGGGCACGCCATGGCCGATGAGCAACTCAAAACGGATTTTGCCCTGGATATCATTTTGATGAAATATGTGGGCATAAACCCCATCGTGGTCCACGGGGGAGGCCCCCAGATAGGAACGTTTCTCGAGAAGTTATCCATAGAACCCCGCTTTGTTGACGGGATGAGGGTGACCGATAAGGAGACCATGGACGTGGTCGAGATGGTCCTTGTGGGCAAGGTGAACAAGGAAATCGTGACCCTCATCAACGGGAACGGTGGACGGGCGGTGGGGCTTTCCGGAAAAGACGGGCGGTTGATCACCGCACGGAAAATGGAATACCGGAAGCAGAGGGCCGATGACCGGCCGCCTGAAATCATCGATATGGGGTTGGTGGGCGAGATAACCGCGGTGGACACCCGGATACTCCTCAGCCTGACCGAACGGGAGTTCATTCCCGTCATCGCGCCGGTAGGCGCCGGAGAGGGAGGAGAGACCTACAACATCAACGCCGACCTCGTGGCGGGCCGTATCGCCGCTTCGCTCAAAGCCCGGAAACTGGTGCTCCTGACCGATACCGACGGCGTCAAAGACGGAGATGGAAACCTTATTTCGACCCTCCGCAGAGGCGAAGCACAGAGCCTGACGGAGAATGGGACCATCACCGGGGGGATGATCCCCAAGGTGCAGTGCTGTATGGAGGCCCTGGCCGGCGGTGTGCAGAAGGCCCATATTATCGACGGGCGCGAACAGCACGCCATCCTGCTGGAGCTGTTCACCGAACGGGGAATAGGCACGGAGATAGTGCATTGAGTGAGGCGTAAGGCGCAGGGCACAAGGCACAAGGCGAAAGGTTAAAGGCAAAAGGATCAAGATGGGGATAAGTGATGGCTGAAGGCACTGAAAACATGACGACTATAGAACGAGCAGATAAATACATGTTTCCGACCTACGCGCGTTTCCCGGTTACGCTTGTTCGGGGAAAGGGATGCCGTGTCTGGGATGAAGCAGGGAAGGAATACCTGGATTTCGTGGGCGGCATCGCAGTCTGCGCGCTGGGGCACAGTTCCGACGTGGTCTCCCTGGCGCTTGAAGAACAATCAAGGACCCTCGTGCATGTTTCCAATCTCTTTTACACCAAGCCGCAGGTGGATGTTGCCGAACTGCTTGTGAAACACTCATTCGCCGACCGCGTCTTTTTCTGCAACAGCGGAGCAGAGGCGAATGAAGCAGCCATAAAGCTTGCACGCCACTACGCGAGAGAGAAGTTCGGGGAATCGCGTTTCACCATCATTTCCATGGAGAATTCAT
>CAZEGG010000281.1:0-4818 GCA_964511755.1 uncultured Desulfobacteraceae bacterium
GTGGGGTGCGGGTGAATCGTCAGGGCCATGTCCTCCGCAAGCGCGCCCATTTCAACGGCGAGGGATCCTTCTGAGATGAGCCCGTCGGCATCGCGGCCGACTATGCCCATCCCGAGAATTCGTCCGGCATCCGGATCGATAATTATTTTCGTGAGGCCTTCGTGGAGGCCCATGGCTGTAGCCCGGCCCGAAAATTTCCAGGGGTATCTCTCCACGTCTACGGGGCGATTCTGTTTACGCGCCTGCTCTTCCGTGAGGCCGCACCAGGCTACCTGTGGGTCCGTGTAGATGACGGCAGGTATGGCGCGCGCATCAAAGGCGGAGGGCTCTCCTGCGATCACTTCAGCGGCCACCTTGCCCTCACGGAAAGCCTTGTGTGCGAGAAGCGGCCCCCCGGCAACATCGCCGATAGCGAAAATCCGCTCGTCGGAGGTTCGCTGTGCTTCATCAATGATAACGTATCCTCTTTCGTTTACCCTCACCTGGGTCTTTTCCAGACCGATATCACGGGAATTCGGGACCCTGCCGATAGCGATCAGTGCGCGGTCGAACGTCTGCTCCCAGTTCTTTTCTTCCCCTTCAAATTTCACGGTGACGCTGGAGTCGTTCTCCTGCAGGTCTGCGATTTGCGTGTTGTACTGAATAGCATCGAATATCTTTTCCAGCCGGTGAATGAGGGGGGCTGCGAGGTCCATATCGGCTCCGCGGATCAGCCTCTCGCTCCGAACCGCAAGCGTGACGCGGCTGCCCAGGGAAGCGTACACTGCCCCGAGCTCCAGGGCAACATAGCCCCCGCCGTATACGAAAAGAGATTCCGGGATGTCCTTCAGTTCCAGAGCACCGGTGGAATCCATCAGCCGGCTCTCTCCCTGAAAGGGGAAATCCGGCAGCGCCAGCGGACGCGAACCCGTAGCCAGAATGGCATGGCGGAATTTGATGCGGCTCACTTCGGACTCCTGGAGACGCACGGAATCCGATCCTTCAAAAACAGCCCGCCCCTTTATGAGCTGCACTCCGCGCTTGTTGCTGAGTGTGATCAACCCGTCGGCCATTGTATCGATAACCTGCTGCTTCCATTCTCGAAGCGTTTTCAGGTCTATCCGGGGTCGCTCAAATGTGATTCCCATGGACTCGGAGCGTTCGGCATCGTGAATGAGCTCGGCCAGATACAGGAGCGTCTTGGAAGGGATGCATCCCCGAAACAGGCATTCGCCTCCCGGCCGTTCCTCCATGTCAACCATAGTCACTTCCAGACCCAGATCAGCGGCCCGGAATGCCGCGGCGTACCCTCCGGGCCCGCTTCCAATGACCAGGACCTCGGTTTCTTCCGTCAACTCGCCCATGACCATAAGCGGTTTTTCTCCCTGTTGGAATCGGCTCTTGGTAATCAGCATTTCTGCCGGCAGGAAGAGCATTTCCTGAAGGCAGATGAAAACGGTGGTGAACGATGTACGGCCGCCGGCGCTAAATCATGTTCATCAGAAGCGCGTCCGGGTCTTCAAGGATATCCTTGAGAACCTTCATGAAGCGCATCGCATCGGCGCCGTCCAGCACCCGGTGGTCAATAGTGAGGTCAATCGGCATCATGAGCCGTGGGACGATTTCGTGGCCTTTGTCCCCCTGTCTTACCACCGGCTGCATTGTGGCTGAACCCATGCCCAGGATGGCAACCTGGGGATAGTTGATGATCGGTTCAAAGAATCCGCCCCCCATGGGACCAACGTTGGTGATAGTGAAGGTTCCGCCCTGCATCTCCTCCAGGGTTGCCTTGCGGTTTCGGGTCCTTTGGACAAGGTCGTTGAGTTCGACGGCCAGTTCCGTAATGCTTTTCCGGTCAACGTCCCGGATTACGGGGACGATGAGCCCTTCGTCCGTGTTGGTGGCCACCCCGATGTGGAAATAATTCTTCATGATGATCTCTCCAGCTTCGGTGTCCAGGGTGGCATTGAAGTTGGGATACGTCTTGAGGGCCGTGGCAACGGCCTTCAGCGCAAAGACGGTGACGGTCAACCTGCCGCCTTTCGTTTCAATTTCAGCCTTGTGCCTTCGGCGGAAGGCCTCAAGTTCCGTCATGTCTACCGTATTCTGACTGTGGACATGGGGGATTTTGGCCCACGCAATGGTCATCTGCCTGGCAGTGGCCTTCCTTATGGATCTTACGGGGATGCGCTCGACCGGTCCCCATTTCGTGAAGTCGGGCAAGGCGGGAACGGCAACGGAAACGAGCTGTTCCGGCGCGGGCTTTTCGGCCGCGGGCTTTGCAGCCTCCTCGGGTTTTTCGCCCTTTTCTGCAAAAGCCTTCACGTCGTCGGCTGTTACCAGGCCTGCAGGCCCGGTCGGCGGTACCGAATGGAGATCGACACCCAATTCGCGCGCCAGCCGTCTTGTGGCCGGAGAAGCAGGCACAGGCCCCTCTTCGCGGCGGGCCGTGGTTTCAGGAACAGGTTGTTCCTCACGCTTTTCAGGCGGCTTTTCCTTTTCGGGCGTGACGGGTTCTTCACGTTTCTCGGGCGGCTTTTCCTCTTTCGGTGCGGGGGCCTCTTCACCGTTGCCGAAGATCATGAGGACATCGTTGACTTTGACGGTGTCCCCGGGTTTAACCATGATCTCTTGTATGGTGCCCGTAAAGGGCGACGGAATCTCAACCGCTGCCTTGTCGGTCTCCACCTCGAGAATAGGATCTCCCTCATTGACTTCTTGCCCTGCGGAGACGAGAACAGACAGAACTTCCGCCTCGTGAATCCCTTCTCCCAGATCGGGCAGTTTGAACTCCTTGGCCATGCCTCTCCCTCCGTATTAAGTGCTCAAAATCTCCCTGGCCGAAGTGACGATGCGGCGGACATTGGGTAGGTACGCGTTTTCCCGGCTGAACAGCGGGATAGTGATATCAAATCCGGTTATCCTGGCTATGGGCGCTTCCAGAAAGTAGAAGGCCTTTTCCATGAGCCTGGACACAATTTCCGCTCCGGGGCCGAAACTGCGCGGGGCCTCATGGATTACCATGGCATGTCCGGTCTTGGTCACCGATTCCACAAAGCGTTTGTCATCGAGGGGAGAGATTGTCAGCAGGTCGATGACCTCGACCTCCACGCCGTCCTTCTCCTTGAGCTCCTGGGCCGCATCAAGAGTAGGGCGCATCATGGCCCCGTAAGAGATCATCGTCAGGTCTTTCCCCTCTCTCACCACACGGGATGTGCCTATGGTCATGGTTTCCTCTTCTTCGGGAACCTCCTCACGGAATGCCCGGTAGATGCCCTTTCCTTCGAAGAAAATCACGGGGTCCGGATCGCGAATGGCTGCCGCCAGGAGCGCCCGGGCATTTCTGGGCCCCGACGGGATGACCATTTTGATTCCCGGTATATGCGCGTAGAACACCTCCCGGCTCTCCGAGTGGTGTTCCAGGGCGCGTACCCCTCCGCCGTACGGAGTACGCAGTACCATGGGGACATGAATCTGCCCCTGGGAACGCAATCGAAGGCGGGCTGCGTGGCATTCAATCTGGTGGAAATTCAAGTAGCTGAATCCCGAAAACTGGATTTCGCACACGGGTTTGAGACCATATACCGCCATGCCGATGGACATGCCCACGATACCCGATTCCGCCAGAGGCGTATCGAAGCATCGCTGTTCGCCGAACTGTTCGAAGAGGCCGTCGGTTACGCGGAAAACGCCCCCATCTACCCCCACATCCTCTCCCAGAACAATAACGGAATCATCTTTTTCCATTTCCTGGCGCAAAGCCAGATTAAGGGCCTGGACCATCGTCATCTTAGCCATGGTTTTCCTCCTTGATCGCGGCCAATTCCTTCCTGAGTTCTTCCCGCTGTTCCATCAGGTAGGGTGGAAGCTCCGCATAGGCATGATCAAACATATCAATGGGATCTCCGCTCCCTTTCATTTGGGTTTCCGCACGATCCACAGCCGATTGAATTTCGCCTTTCACCTTTTCCTCCAACCCTTCGAGTTTTTTCGCGGACAGGTGCCCCTTGTCTTTTAGGTATTTCTGGAAGCGGGACAGGGGATCTCGTTTTTTCCAGGTCTCAACCTCCTCATCCGTGCGGTAGCGTTTGGGATCGTCGGCCGTTGTATGCATCATCATTCTGTACGTGACGCACTCGATGAAAGTAGGGCCGTCCCCGGAACGTGCGCGCTTCACCGCGTCATGGGCTGCCGAATAAACAGCCAGCACATCATTGCCGTCCACCTGGATCCCGGGCATGTCGTAGGCCAGGGCCTTTTGGGCGAGCGTCTTGGAGTGGGTCTGTTTCGAGCGGGGCAGGGAGATGGCCCAATGGTTGTTCTGGCACACAAAGACAACGGGGACCTGGTAGAGCGCCGCAAGGTTCATTCCCTCGTGAAAATCCCCCTCGGAGGTTCCTCCGTCTCCGAGAAAGGTCATGGCTACTTCTTTCTTCCCACGGTACTTCATGGCCCAGGCTAAGCCCACCGCATGGGGGACCTGGGTTGCCACGGGTACCGACACGGGAAGATTGTTGAGTTTTGTTTCACTCTTCGCTGCCTCGCTGTACCCGGCGAAGGCCAGGATAACGCTCTCCATTGTTCTCCCCCGCCAGATCTCCGCCGCCGTTTCCCGGAAGGAGGGAACGAACCAGTCAGAAGGCTGCAAGGCTGCGACTGCACCAAGCTGGGCCGCCTCCTGGCCCTTTATGGGGGCAAACGTCCCAATGCGGCCCTGTCGTTGAAGGTTCAGTAAACGCTCGTCGAAGCGCCGGCCCAGAAGCATGGCGTGATGGAGTTTGAGTAGGAGTTCTTCGGAAATATCCGGCTCGAGCTTCTCATCCAGTTTTCCTTTTTCGT
>CAZEGG010000282.1:0-4813 GCA_964511755.1 uncultured Desulfobacteraceae bacterium
GGCCGTCGCAAGATTATGGACAGAGTGGGAATTCACCACTTCAATCTCGTCTTCGGTCGCTATCAGTTCCTTGAGTTTCCTGTTGATCGCACGGGACGTCATTCCCGTCAGGTCTAGACTGACCATGTCATTACGCCTCCCGGATCCATCTCCGTTGCATAAACATCAGAGACGATAGGGGTTAAACAGATTTGCTCCGATCCAAACAGAACGGTGTGATCGTCCTGCTCAAAATACAACATGGGCTTGATGCCCAGCCTGTCCCGCAGTGCGCCTATCTGGTTCTCGGTGCTCACCAGGAGGGTAAACACACCGTCGAAGGCCTCCAGTCCCCGATACAGCGCTTCTTCCAGGTCTTTACCCTTTTCTTTCATCTGGTAGGCCAGAAAGTGTGCCGCCATTTCGGAGTCGTTATTGGTCTTAAACCGGATGCCAAGGTTTTCCAGCTTTCTTCTCATGTTGAAATAATTGGTAAATTGGCCGTTGTGCACAATGGCCAATTCCGGATAGAGATAAGAGACAAACGGATGGGCAAAGTTGATGTTCTCAATGCTTTCCGTTGCAAGACGGACATGCCCTATGCCATGGGAAGCGCTCGCAGGAGGGATCTCATGACGTTTTTGCAGATCCTCCGCCGAGCCTTGATCTTTGTAGACCTTTATGTGCTGTCCCAATGAATGGACACAGAGTTCGGGATGGCCGTCGATGTCCCAATTCAGTTGTTCAATTTTTTCCGGGGCCATATCCAAAGCGGCCTCATAAAAACTGAAAATCCCCTCTCCCTGATAAATCCGTTCACTGGAGACAGTTGCGTGTTTCGCGATGATCGCTTTGAGATCCTTTTCATACTGAGTGTCGGACAGGGCAACTCTGATCTGGATGTCTTTGCGGTCTTCATAGAGAGCCATCCCGGTGGAGTCCTTTCCCCTGTGCAGGAGTTCTTTCAGCATATTGATAAGGTCGTTTCCCAGGTAGGCTGATTGTTTTGAAATAATTCCGGCTACGCCACACATGATCTCCCTCCAGAATGGATGGGTGCTTACGATCCCTGTCCCATCACAAGTGATAAAAATATTCCTCAAGCTCCCAGTCAGTGACAAAAGTCCTGAATCTCTCTTCTTCATTCCTCTTCATGGTGATGATATTCTGCACTATTTCCTGACCAAGGGCGTCGCAGAGAACCTTGTCCTTTTCAAGCTCATCGATAGCATCCCGCATGTAAAGGGGCACGGTTTCAAATTTTCCCGGCTCCTCCGCATAGATATCCCCCACATAGTAATCCCCGGGATCAATACGATTTTCAATTCCGTCGAGTCCGGCAATCAACCCAGCGGCAAGAACCAAGTATGGATTTGCAGAAGCGCAGGCGGCCCTGTTTTCCACTCTCGTTGCCATTCCCCGCTCCCTGGGCACACGAATGTACGTGGTTCGATTATCCAGCCCCCAGGCAAGGTAATAGGGCGCAAAAGAATTCAGCGTATAGCGCTTATAGGAATTGATGGTCGGTGCAAAGAAGAGGGTCATTCCCTTTGCATGGGCCATCTGCCCTCCGATAAAATACCGCATCAAATCCGACATTCCTTCTTTTCCGGTTGGATCATCAAAGAGATTTTTTCCGGTCTTTGCGTCATTACACGAGAAGTGCGTATGAAAACCGCTCCCGCCCATTTCACCCTTCGGCCGTCCCATAAATGTGAGGTACAGGTCATGCAAGAAAGCCACTTCTTTACAGACGGCCTTGAATGTGAAGGTCTGGTCCGCCATCTTGAGCACATCGACGTGGCGCCAGTTGATTTCAAATTGCCCTTGAAAGAATTCATGGTTGCAGTATAAGACGTCCATACCCATCTGAAGCAGCGCGTTCTGAAGCTCCCGCAGCAGGTCGACGGGATCGACCCTGGGGCCTGTGGTGTAGACGTTGCTCGGCTTATCACAGTAGTAGTTAAAATTTTCTCCTTCCTTCCTGAAGGCGAAGAATTCCAGCTCACAAGCAGCAATGGGTTCAAGAGCTCTTTCCTTATACAGACTTATCACCCTTTTCAGCAGCCATCTTGGTGAATAGGGGAATGGTTTTCCGTCCGCATAAATATCACCAATGAAACGAGCAGTCCCCTTCTGGTAGGGGACAATGGTGAACGTTTCGAGATCAGGAACAATGGTCATGTCTTCGTAATTCACTTCTTCACCAGTTCCTGATCCGGGAACAACGTTATATGCGAGGTCCAATGAAAAAGTGGGCTTTGCACAGTTGATGCCTTCCTCCAACACCTCTTCAAGACGGCTGGCCGGCACGATCTTTCCCCGATTGACCCCGTGCATGTCCGGGAAATCGATACGCAAGGTGTCAATTTCGGCCGCCTTCATTCTCTCGAGTATCTCTTTCTTTTCCATTTTCCTCCTCACTCATCAACTGTCGCGAATAAACTGAAAGTTTCCCTACAGTTTTATGATCTTATTGTATATTCTGATTCACGACCCCTGTCAAGCAAAAATTTTGCCCAGCACCACTTTTGCTTTCACGCATAATAATATTTATTTATAGTTTTATTTCAACATATTATGCTCTTCACGTCTCTTCTGCAATTGTCCTTGTTTCAGCAGGGCTTCGCTGAATTGAGACTCTACCTGAAACCCTTGTCTCCAGCCCTAAACTCCCTTTTCCCGAAGAAAAGAATGAAACTCATTTTTCACCGCTCCTAATTTCGTCGTATTTTTCGGTACACCTCAATCGTTGTTATTTCCCGCTTCACCCGGGAATGCTGGTAGTTTCGACTTGCAGCTCATGCGTTGCAGGTAATCGCCAAGCTTTTCTGACCGTTGAACTTGACGTAAATGGGTCAGGGAAAACATAGCCGTTGACTCCTCGGCGGACGTTCTGTATGAAAGCAACAGGATCCTGAAGAAGCGAGTTGAGGAGGAAGTTATGCCGATTTACGAATTTTACTGCCCTGACTGCCACATGATCTTCAATTTCTTTTCCAAGACCATCGATACGGAGAAAAGGCCCCTCTGTCCGCAGTGTCACAAAATCCGCCTGGATAGGAGGATGTCTGTGTTTGCGCGTCTCAAGAACAAAGGGGAGGAGGAAGCCGCGCCAATGCCGGATCTGGATGAGGCCCGGATGGAAAAGGCCATGGGTGTCCTCGCCAAGGAAATGGACCATCTGGACGAAGAAGACCCCCGTCAGGCTGCCAATCTCATGCGAAAACTGACAGACATGACGGGCCTCGAACTGGGACCCGGCATGCAGGAGGCGCTCCATCGGATGGAAGCCGGAGAGGATCCCGAAAAAATCGAAGCGGAGATGGGGGATATCCTTGAGGAAGAGGACCCTTTCCTCCCCAAGAAAGGATCGACTCTCAGCAAATCCCGCCCGCCGAGGGTGGACGAAACTCTCTACGATCTTTGAGGAGCGCGGGACCCAGCGCGCAGAAGAAAGACCGGCCCAAAGGCTCCTCCCCTACCGTCTCTTACGCAAACCGCCCGTTTTCCGGTGCGCTTCCGTGATAAATTCGAAACTCCCCGGCCGGCATTACTTCCTCTCATTTCCCAAGAGGCGCTTGAGCTGATGTGCGTTCTTAACAGCATGCCCTTGAAAATCATTGTCAAAATACACAAAGGTTTCACACCCCCAGGCGGCAATTTTTCTTGCCCAGATTTCCAGCTCTTCTTCTGTGTATTCGGATGCATAGAGCCTCTGGGAGCCGTGAAGTCGAATATACGCAAAATCGGCTGTAATCTCTTCTTGGTACGGGTATCGTCCCGCCGTATCCGAGATACAGAATGCGGTATTGCTGTCACGCAACTGTCTGAAAAAGTTGCTATTGAGCCAAGAAAGGTGTCTGACCTCAATTGCGTGTCTGAAAGACGGGCGAAGATGCAGCAGGAATGTCTCTACCAGATGGGAGTCGTACTTCAGATTTGGCGGGAGCTGAAACAGCAGGGGCCCCAACTTGAATTCAAGGCTCCCCGCCAAAGCGTAGAAACGTCTCAGGGCTTCGTCCGCGTCGGCAAGACGCTTTATGTGGGTAATGTAACGGCTGGCCTTGAGCGCCCAAACGAATTCGTCAGGTGTCCTTGTGAACCAGTTCTCAACCGTCGACTCTTTGGGAAGCCGATAGAATGTCGTGTTGAGCTCAACCGTATCAAAATTCCGCGCATAAAACTCCAGCCACTTTCCCTTCGGCCATTCTTCCGGATAAAAGCGGCCTTTCCAGTGGGGGTAAACCCACCCCGAGGTCCCGATTCTTGCTATGGACTTCACTGAGGTCCTATTTGAAAAACTTCACTGCATTCTCAAGGCGGTCGGCCACACGATCCTGACCGATGATCATGAGTACGTCAAAAATCCCGGGCCCCACGGCCTGTCCGGTTATTGCGGTCCGAATTCCATTGATCAGGATCCCGGCTTTCACTTCAAGTTCTTCAGCCGTAGACCTGAGCACTTCCTCGGTTCCTTCAAGGGTATAGTTTTCGAGTGCTTTCATCCGACTTGCCAGCAATGGAAACCACTCCCGTAATCCGGGATGTTTGAGGATATTCTTTTTCAGGGCGCTTTCATCCACCGTATAATCGTCTGAAAAATAGGCGCGCCCAAGGGTGGCAAAATCGGTCAGCACGTGGAATCGCTGGCGGATGAGGTCCAGCGTCCGGAGGAACCATTTCCGCCCGGAGGTTTCAAAATCGGGATCCCAGATACCATCCCTCTGAAGCTGTTCCCGTACATACGGCGCAAGCTCTTCCAGAGGGAGTGTCCGAATATAATGGGCATTGATGCTCAGGGCCTTGGGGTCTGTAAAGAACTTTGGATCGT
>CAZEGG010000283.1:0-4802 GCA_964511755.1 uncultured Desulfobacteraceae bacterium
CTTCCTCCAGCTCGAAAAGCTTCCTGTACTGGCTGACCAGGGCGTTTTTCGGTTCCGTCAGAATCCGGACGAGAGCGTTCAGGCTCAGTTCATTCAAGGAGGCTATGATCGGAATCCTTCCGATAAATTCCGGTATGAGACCGAACTTGATGAGATCTTCAGGCTGTACCTGGGCCATGATCTCATTCATGTCCGCGTTTCCCTTGACATGGATGTCCGCCTCGAATCCCATGGCCTTCTTGCCGACACGGTTCCTGATGAGCTTATCCAGCCCGTTGAACGTCCCTCCGCAGATGAAGAGGATATTGCTCGTGTCGACCTTGACGAAATCCTGGTGAGGATGCTTTCTTCCACCCTTCGGCGGAATGCTGGCCATGGTCCCTTCGATGATTTTCAGAAGGGCCTGCTGCACCCCCTCTCCTGAAACGTCCCTGGTAATGGAGGGACTGTCCGACTTGCGGGCAATCTTATCTATCTCATCAATGTAAACGATTCCCCTGGAGGCGGCCTCAATATCGTAATCAGCCATCTGGACCAGGTTCAGGATGATATTTTCCACGTCCTCTCCCACGTACCCCGCTTCGGTCAGCGTTGTGGCATCGGCAATGGTAAACGGCACCCGCAGAATCTTTGCCAGAGTCTGGGCAAGGAGGGTTTTTCCCGAGCCGGTGGGCCCTATCAGAAGAATGTTGCTCTTCTGGATTTCAATACCCTCCATATCCGCCTTCGTGTTTATTCTCTTGTAATGGTTGTGGACGGCCACCGACAGGACCTTCTTGGGTTTTTCCTGTTCGATGACGTACTGATCAAGGGATTCCTTGATCTCTACGGGCTTCGGCAGATCGTCCGCCGATTTGCCGTCTTTCTCCTCACCATACTCTTCAGCGATGATTTCATTGCACAGCTGGATGCATTCATCGCATATATAGACAGACGGCCCCGCAATCAGTTTTCTTACTTCGTCCTGGCTCTTCCCGCAAAAGGAACAGAGGAGGTCATCGTTCGGGTCATTCCTTCTCGGCATAACGTTTCCCTTCTATTTCTTTTTCAGGTTATCCTGCATCTCGCGGGTTGTGATAACCCGGTCGATAAGACCATATTCAAGGGCTTCCGCACTGCTCATGAAGAAGTCCCGTTCCGTATCAACGCGGATCTTCTCTATGTCCTGAGCGGTATGCTTCGCGAGAATCTGGTTGAGGACATCCCTCATCTTGAGAATCTCTCGAGCCTGGATATCTATATCGGTAGCCTGGCCCTGCGCGCCGCCCAGCGGCTGGTGTATCATGATCCTGGAGTGGGGAAGGGCATATCTTTTTCCCGCTGCTCCCGACGCGAGCAGCAACGCCGCCATGCTGGTTGTCTGCCCCATGCAGATGGTTGCCACTTCCGGCTTGATATACTGCATTGTGTCGTAAATGGCGAGTCCTGCCGTGACAGAACCTCCCGGGCTGTTTATGTACAGGTTGATATCCTTGTCCGGATCTTCGGATTCGAGAAACAGCATCTGCGCTATGACGGTGTTTGCCATGCCGTCGGCTACCTGCTCGCCCATAAAGATGATTCTGTCCTTCAGAAGGCGAGAGTAGATGTCGTATGCCCGCTCACCACGATTCGATTGTTCTACAACAACTGGAATTAACATGAGATTTATTCTTTCTCCTCTTGTGAATCGGTTTCCTTGTCCGGCTCGGCTGCTTCCACTTCCTTTGTTTGAAGTTTAGCATGCTCCACCAGGTAATTCAATGTTTTTTCCTCCAGCAGGGTCTCTCTCAGTGAATCCATCAGCCCTCTGGCCTCGTAATATTGCCTAATACTTTCGGCAGGTTGATTCATAGCCCGCGCAACGCCTGCGATGCCTTCCGCCAGTTCCGCATCATCGATGCTGAGGTCTTCGCGCGTTGCGATTTCTCCGAGGATGAGCATTTCTTTCACCCGCTTTTGGGCGTCCTCACGAAAATCTTCTCTGAGTTTCTCTTCTGAAAGCCCCGCTTTTTCGAAACTGGAGCCGCTCCTCATAAGGTTTTCCCGGACCCTGCCGACAGCCGTTTCAATCTCCGAAGTGACGAGCACCTCGGGAAGATCAAATTCGACTTCTCCGGCAATGGTCTCTATCAACCGTCTTTTCACGTCCGTGTCTATCCGCTTTTTCTCCTCAGCGGTAACCATGTCGCGCACCCGGTTTTCGAGGGACTCCATGTCCTTGAATTCTTCTCCGAAATTCTTTGCAAACTCGTCGTCCAGTTCGGGAAGGACCATTTCTTTTACGTCATGAATTTGGAAGCTGAAGTGGACCTTTTTTCCCGCGAGTTTTTCGTGGTAGTAGGATTCCTCGAAATCCACGTCCGCCTCACCCTTGTCGCTCTTCCGGAGACCGATGAGCGCGTTTTCGAAAGCAGGATGAAAATCGCCGCTTCCCACGTGAAGCATGAAATTGTCCGCCTTGATCCCTTCTATTGGTGAACCGTTCTCAAACCCTTCATACTCAATAACCACATAGTCTCCATCCTGAACCGGACGAGCCTCTTCCACTGCATCCAGTTTGCCGTGAGCCTTTCGTATCTGCTCAAGACGTTCCCGGACCTTCTCGTCCGATACCAGACATTCCTCTTTTTCGATTTCGATTTCCAGATAATCCTTGAGACTGACCTCGGGGCGCACTTCCATGATGGCAGTGTACGTGAAGCTCTCACCCGCCTTCAGGGGATTCTTTTCCAGCAAAGGCGTACCCAGGGGAAACATGTCGCTCTCTTCAAGTGCCTTGGGAAAGGTATCGCTGATAATGTCCTTGGTCACATCGTCATGCACCTGCTTACGGAAATATCTCTCCAAAATGCTTTTTGGAACTTTGCCCGGGCGAAATCCCGGGACCTTTGCTTTTTTCCCTACTTTCCTGTAAGCGGTCTGCAGCCTGCCGTCGACTTCCGCGGGGTCAACTTCCACGATAAGCTTTTTCTTCACCGGACTGATTTCTTCTACGCTGGTTTTCATTATTGTTCCTCTATTCTCTAGGATACCCGGAAGCCTTCCGTCGAGACCCGCACCTGCTGTTTGTCGAGCGGCATTTTTTCGACAGCATTTCTCATTATACTGCCAAATAGAAGGCATGCTGCAAAAAAAATGCCGCCTTTCAGCGACGGTCGTATCCGGCCGGAAATTTCCCGGCCCTCTTCGACCTCTTTCGCAGGACGGCCCCGGCAGAGGCCGAAAGGCCAAAAACATTCGCTGGAGTTTAATATAATAATGGGATGTTCATTTTCAAGCCCCATCCGGGAAGAGCATATGATCCGTTCTGAAATCAGATCAAAGCACCATAAAATCCCTCCTGTCGAAACCGGACCTCCTTTCTTCGTGCCTTCGATCCGGTCCGACAACGCAGACAGGGGTTCCCCTGGGCGGGCCGAGAGGGCCGGGCTCGGTTATGGACCAGAAAACTCCGGAGGTTTCGCCGCTCTGCCGCCTTCTTTCCATGCCCGATCTCCTGGCGGGCGAAGATCTTCTCGCGTGAGTTCTTCTCCGCTCGACACCTCTTCGCCTTTCGTTATGACAGGCAGATTGCCTGCTCTGTCTCCGTTCAAGGCCCGAGCGTCTTCCGAAGTCGTCTCTGATAAATTGAATTACGGGAGATTCTTTCATATTTTCCTGTGCATGTTGAGATTGCAGCCAAATCCACCATCTATTTTTCGCATCTCATGTTCGCTTCTTTTTAGGATGAGAGATTTCCCAATGTCAATTCTTTTCGTCCGGCCCGGACATTGGAGAGAGAAGGCAGGGTGCGAATGGATACGTTCGGCAGTGTGTGAAAAGCGCAAGGCCTCATTTTTTTTTTGTTCCCGCAGGGAATCTGATGTATACTCTCTTCCGTTTATTGAGGAGCAAAAACTATGAGGAACAGCAGATGAAGAAGTCTCTCATTGCCCTGGCAGGAGTCATGGCGATCCTGACCTTTCTCTCTCCCCAGGTATTTTCTGCCGACCGCTTCAAGATAACCCGGGTCTACGACGGAGATACGGTCCAGGCGGAGAGCCCGGGTGTCGTGATATATATCATGCTCTTGGGCATCGATGCGCCTGAGGTGGCAAATGAGGTCAATGGAAAGGGGCAGCCGTACGGGGTACAAGCGAAAAATTTTCTCACCAGCATGATCCTGAACCGTACCGTTGACGTGGTAGGATATGGAACCGCCCCTTATCCGCACGATAACATCATCGGCGTTATTTATCTCCATGGAAAGAACATTAACCTTGAGATGGTAAAGCAGGGGCTCGCGGAGGTGCAGGAATCAGAACTTCCGAAAGGCCTGGATATTCGTGCCTACGTGGAAGCGGAGAAACAGGCCAGGGCCGGGAAGATCGGGATGTGGAGCCTTGGAGACCGGTACATGAGCCCCAAGGAATGGCGGCGCCTGCACGCACATGTGAAGACGAACGCCGGCTTCAATTAGCTTCCATCCATAAATGGCTATTTTTCACAATCTCATTTCTGGATTGGAAACCCGCCCGTGCCCAAATTCGATTCTAGAAATCTTCGAAATCATCGTCCATTGGAATCACTTGTTCAGGATTGACGGGCGTGCTTTCCGGCTGTGCAAAGCGCTTTGCCCGTCGGTAATGAGACGCCGGGCCGCGGTCCTTTTCACTCGTCAGAGGTTCTTCTTCCCATTCTCCTGTTCCGAAACCATGGCCGTTTCCGTTCCTGTTTGCTCCAATAAGCGCCACCAGTTCCTGGACGATTCCTTTCATGTTTTCAGCCTGCGCATTCATCTCCTCGGAGGCTGAAGCCGATTCCTCGGCATTGGCGGCGGT
>CAZEGG010000284.1:0-2162 GCA_964511755.1 uncultured Desulfobacteraceae bacterium
CGGCTTTCATGCTGGCTTCGGCAGTGGCAATGACCATTGCAGGCTGGCTTGCAGGCCGGCTCGGGTACAAGGTCCTTTATCTCGGAAGTCTGTTTATCTTCACCGCGAGCTCTGCAGCCTGCGCCCTGGCCTGGAACTACGATTCCCTGATCGCAGCCAGGGTACTTCAAGCACTCGGCGGGGGTGCCGTGCAGCCTATCGGCATGGCCATACTGGCGGATCTTTTCGAGCCCCATGAACGGGGACGCGCCCTCGGCATCTGGGGAACGGGCATTATGGTGGGCCCGGCCATTGGGCCGACTCTGGGCGGCTACCTTACGGACTGGTTCAGCTGGAGAGCGATCTTCTCGGTAAATATTCCTTTCGGCATCGTCGCCATAGTATCCGGACTGGTTATCATGAAAGGCGAGCCTGCTTCAACACGACGGCGGGCCCCGTTTGACGGGTGGGGGTTCGTGTTTCTTTCCCTGGCCATGATAGCGGGCCTCATCGCCCTCAGCAACGGTCAGGAGAAGGGCTGGACCTCGCAGTACATTCTCGTATGCCTGGCCCTGACGATCATGGGGCTGGTCTTCTTCCTGACGGCCGAGGTCTCGGTTCCTCATCCGCTCCTGGATTTAAGACTCTTCCTGATCCGCAATTTTACGCTCAGCATGGTGCTTGCTATCTTCCGGGCAATCGGTCTTTTCGGAGGGCTGTTCCTCTTACCTCTTTTCCTGGAAAACCTCGTCGGATACACAACAATCCAGGCGGGATTGTGGATGATGCCGGGTGCAGTCACCGTGGGCATTATGATGCCCTTTGCCGGCAGATTGGCAGACAGGTACAGTTACCGCTGGCTGGTGACGATTGGAACCGCCATGACCGGTGTCTCCCTTTTCATGTACGGAAACCTGGATCCCCTGTCACGGTATCTGGAAATTATCGGCCCTCAAATAATCAGGGGAGCCGGCCTCGCGTTCATGATGACCCCCTTGCTTACCGCTGCGCTCAATTCGGTTCCTGACGAGGCAGTGGCCACGGCATCGAGTTTCTTGAATGTTGCCCAACGCATCGGCGGTTCTTTCGGCATCGCATTGCTCAACACGTTTGTCACCGACTCGGCCCACATCCATGCGGTGCGGCTGGGGGAGCTTCTTGCGCCGGAATCCCGCGAATTCTCCCGCCTTGCACTGAGATCTTCTTCACTTGCATTTCACCGAACACCGGGGATTCTGCCTACTGGAAAGGTGAAGGCGATCAGCCTCGCGATTCATACGATTCTCCATCATGCGCAGGTGCTCGCTTTCCAAAACGGATTCGTGTTTGCGGGCTTGTTCCTCATGGCAGGAGTCCCTTTGAGCATGCTTTTGAAGCCCCATTCTCACAGCCAATCCGGCTGATCTCCCGGCTTTTTCCCCCCGGCAATAGCGCTCACACATTCATGAGTTCCTTTTGGCATGCAGATTGCCGCTTGACAAATTCAAATTCTTATTTTAAATGTTTGTTTAAATTACCTGGAGAGATGGCGAAACACCCAGCGGGGAGACTTGAAATGAGAAAGCCACGGATCGACGGGCAGGAAACGCGCCGGCACCTGCTGGAAGCGGCGAGCGAGGTTTTCGGCGCAAAGGGTTTCAGGGACGCTACCATTGCGGAGATCTGCCGGCTGGCAAAGGCGAATACTGCGGCTGCCAACTATTACTTCGGCAGCAAAGAGGCCCTTTACGTGGAGAGCTGGCGCTTCGCCTTTCAGGAATCATCCAGGACCTATCCTCCGGAGGGGGACGTTGCCCCGGATGCTTCGGTAGAAGAACGGCTTCGGGGTGTCATTCTTTCAATCATGCGTCGAATTATTGACCCACATAGCCATGATCTCGACATAGTATACAAGGAGATGGCCACCCCGACCGGCTTGCTTTCGGATGTTATTCAGCAGACCGTTGGGCCTTTTTCGGAGGTTTTCACGACCCTTATTCGGGAGTTGTTGGGTCCGGAAGCGACGGAGCAGGAGGTATGGCTCTGCCTCATGAGTATCCATGCCCAGTGTTTCGGGCCGTTGATGCATAAACGACGCCATAAAGCGGGATCGGCAGAGGCTCTGCCTCCGGCTCTTGATTCCATCACCGAGGACGTGCAGCTGCTGTCTGATCACGTCACCCGGTTCAGTCTGGCAGGGCTGC
>CAZEGG010000284.1:2262-4787 GCA_964511755.1 uncultured Desulfobacteraceae bacterium
CGGGAATTAACGCAAACGGGCAACAGTGCCGATAACCTTGTCATTCGGAGGCAAACATATGCTGCATTCACTCAAATTCGGGCCATTCAGGCAGGGATTGCTGAAAACGGACGGCGGAAAAAACCTCGAGCGATACTGTCCGGGGGAGGTGATGGTGCTTCTGCTGATCGCCCTTTTCCTCGGTCTGGCCTTCCCGGGAGAGTCCGCGGCCGCTCCACCCGGTCCGGGAGCCGGAGCAATGCCCCTCGTGACAGTAGCGCCCGTTGTCCTGCAAGATGTCAACCCTCCCGCGGAATACGTGGGTCACGTCGAGGCCATCCAGGCCGTCGACCTTCGGGCGCGGGTAGAAGGTTTTCTGGAACAGATCAATTTCAGGGAAGGCAGCTCCGTACACGCAGGAGACCTCCTCTACGTCATAGAACAAAAACCGTACCGGACTAAAGTTGACGCCGACAAGGCCGGGGTGGCCCAGGCGCAGGCCGCCCTCACCAGGGCACAACAGTACCTCGAAAGGGTCAAGGCCGTTCGGTCGGGAGGGGTCTCCGCTACAGACATCGATAATGCGGTAGCGGACGAACTCCGCAGCAGGGCCCAGCTCCAGGCAGCCCAGGCCGCCCTTGAGCGCTCCCAGCTGGACCTCGAGTACACCACTATCAAGGCGCCGATCAGCGGTCGAATCGGCCGCACCGCCTTCACCAGAGGCAACCTGGTAGGCCCGACATCAGGACCGCTCGCCCGGATCGTGCAGTTGAATCCTATTCGCGTTGTCTATTCCGTAAGCGAAAACGATCTCTCATTAATCCAACCATCCCTCAATGATGCTGCTCTCAGCAAAAGGGATCCCGGCCTGGTGCCCCGTATCAGGCTGGCCGATGGGGAAGTCTACAAAACGACGGGGCGAGTGGACTTTGTAAACAATGAAGTAGATCCTTCCACCGGTACCATCGCAGTTCGAGCCGTGTTCAAAAATCCTGACGGTCTGCTGCTGCCGGGGCAGTACGTTACCGTCCTCGTGAGCAGAAGGAAACCCAGAATAATGCCGGTCGTCCCACAATCCGCTGTCCAGGAAGACCGCGAAGGGCCCTATGTACTGGTGGTTGACGGCCAGAACAAGGTGGTACTCCGGCGGATCAAGACAGGACCTTTTTCGGGCTCGAACTGGGCTGTCGAAAAGGGGCTCGTCAAAGGGGAAATGGTCATTATCGAAGGACTGCAGAAAGTCCGCCCGGGTCAGAGCGTGAAAGCCACTACCGGCGCGAAGACGCAAGGGAGGTAATCCATGCTCTCAAGGATCTTCATCGAACGCCCGCGCCTGGCTGTGGTGATGTCCATCATTATTACCCTGGCAGGCCTCATAGCCCTGTTCAACATTCCGGTGGCCCAGTATCCTGCCATCACTCCTCCCGTGATCCGCGTAACCGCGGTCTATCCGGGCGCAAACGCCAAGGTATTGGCTGATACCGTTGCCGCTCCCATCGAAAAAGAGGTCAACGGCGTTGACAAAATGCTCTACATGTCGTCCACCTGTTCCAACAACGGTCAGTACAGCCTGGCAGTCACTTTCGAGGTGGGAACCGACCCGGATATCGACCAGGTCAACCTCCAGAACAGGGTGCAACTCGCCACTCCTAAACTGCCGGACGCGGTCGTGACCCAGGGAATAACCGTGCGCAAGCGATCAACCGACATATTGGGAGCCGTCGCATTCATTTCTCCGAAGGGGACCCGGGACAAAGCCTTCATGAGCAACTACATCAGCAAAAACGTGAAGGATGCCCTGGTGCGCATCAACGGTGTCAGTGATGTCTATATTTTCGGGGAATTTGAATACAGCATGCGCATCTGGATGGACCCGGACCGCCTGACCGCTATGGGCTTGACGGCCGATGACGTGATTGCGGCCATTCGTCAGCAGAACATCCAGGCGGCCGTGGGATCCATCGGAACGGCTCCTGCGGAAAATGATCAGCAGCTCCAGTACACCCTGCGGGCGAAAGGGCGCCTCAATGATGTTGAGGATTTCAAAAACATAATCGTGCGGAGCAATGATCAGGGAGGACTGGTGCGCATACGGGACATCGCCCGGGTGGAGCTGGGGGCCAAGGACTACGGCAGCCGATCCACCATCAACGGCGCACCCGCCCTGGGCATGGCGGTCTACCGGTCATCGGACGCCAATGCTCTGGATACCATGAGGGCGGTAAAGGGTGAACTCAAGAACCTCGCCAAGCACATGCCGAGCGACATCGACTACAAGGTGATTTACGACACCACCAAATATGTTTCGGCAGCCATTCACGAAATCGAATTCACCCTGATCATCACGTTCCTCCTGGTCCTGCTGGTGAACTACATTTTCCTCCAGGACTGGAGGGCGACCCTGGTACCAACCGTTACCATTCCCGTCTCCCTGATCGGCACCTTCGCGGTTCTTCTGGCACTGGGGTACAACGCAAACACCATCTCGCTTTTCGCCCTGATCATGGCCATCGGCCTGGTGGTGGACGATGCTATCGTGGTGGTGG
>CAZEGG010000285.1:0-4781 GCA_964511755.1 uncultured Desulfobacteraceae bacterium
TCTGAGCCTGCCCATTGGGCATCGCCCTATTCCTCCCGCTTGTCAAAGACGCGCTTGCTTTTCCTCTCGGAACGGGGCAGCGACCCGTAGTCCATCACTTCTACGGCGGCGCTTACCAGTATCTGTTTCTTTATTTCCTCGCCGATTATCCGCGCCAGGGAAGGGTCCTCGGCCTTTTCCGCTCCCCGATCCCGCTCCACCTTCAGGGTCATGTAGTCCCTCCCGTCGGGTTTCCTTGCAAGATGGACCTGGTATTCGCTTCCAATGCCGTCGATATGCGAGAGCACGTGATCTATCTGCCCCGGATAGATGTTCACGGCCCTGAAAATGATCATATCATCGGACCTTCCGAGGAGCCTGTCGTGCCTCGGGAGCAGCGAACCGCAGGGGCACTGTCCCGGGATCAGACGGGTCAGGTCTCTTGTGCGGTAGCGAATCAGAGGGGCTGCTTCCTTCCTCAACGTCGTTACGACCATTTCGCCGATCTCCCCCTCGGGAACCGGCTCCAGGGTGTCGGGATCCAGAATCTCCAGAATGTAATAGTCCGCCCAGTAGTGAATGCCCGCATGGTGCACACAGTCGAGGCCGGTTCCGGGGCCGTAGAGTTCCGTCATTCCCGGGATATCGAACATATGCTCCAGCCTCAGCAGTTCACCGATGCGCTTTCTCATGGAATCGCTGGAGCGCTCAGACCCGAATATCACCTTCTTGAGATTGATCCTGTCCCGGAGACCGCGGCGATTCACCTCTTCGGCCATCAAGAGCCCCATGGAGGCCGTGCAGCACATGACCGTACTCTGAAAATCAACCAGGAACTGGCACTGCATATCCAGGTTGCCGGGACCCGCGGGTATGGCCATGGCGCCGAAAGCCTCGCACCCTGCCTGGAAACCGACTCCTGCGGTCCACACTCCATAGCCCACGGCGATCTGAACGCGGTCATCGGGAATCAGTCCGGCCATTTCATAGCAGCGCGCAAAAAAGTGGGCCCAGTCTTCCACATCCTTCCGGCTGTAGCAGAGGACCTTCCTCTTCCCGGTAGTCCCGGAAGACGCATGTATCCGGACAACTTTTTCAAGCGGGACCGACAAGAGGGGAAACGGGTACCCTTCTCGAAGATCCTCTGCCGTGGTAAACGGCAGTCTCTTGAGGTCGCCGAGAGACCTGATATCTTTTGGGTCCAGCCCCGCCCGATCCAGCTTTTCCCGGTAAAAGGGCGACCCGTTGTACGCGTGATTGACCGTCCATTGAAGTCCCTGCAGCTGCAGGACTTTCAGTTCTTCTGGAGAGTCGAGGGAAGGCATAAAACTCTTCTGCATGATCGTTGTCACCTCATCTCAAATCCTGCAGCCCCGACAGGCGAATCTACCTGGCCAAGTGCGGGATGAGTAATGCGATTTCCGGGAAAATTATAAGAATAACAATACTGACAATACATGCTATCAGGAAAAAAATGATGCTCTTGAAAATGGTAAACAATTCTATTTCAGGATTAATCGCCTTGACCACGTAGATGTTCACCCCCACAGGGGGAGTGATCGCTCCCATGGTGGTCACCATGGTGAGGATAATGGAATACCATATGGGATCAAAGCCCAGTGCGACTCCCAGGGGGAAAAAGATCGGTATGGTCAGTACCAGGAAGCCCAGAGAATCCACAAAGCACCCGCCAATGATGTAAATTATCAGAACGATTGCGAGGATGACGTACCGGGATACAGGGAGAGCGCTGGCAAATTCCGCAACGTTGAACGGGAGCCTTGTAATTGCCAGGAAGCGTCCGAAGATAATGGCCCCGGTCACCAGGAAAAAGACCATGGCGGAAATCTTCAGGGTGTCCCTGAAAGAATCGATAAATCCTTTCCACTTCAGCCTTCCAAAGGGTACCGTAACCATCAGGGTAAAGAAGACACCCGCGGCTCCGGCTTCGGTCGGGGTAAAAACGCCCAGATAAAGACCGCCGATAACCAGAACAAAGATGGCCACCGCTTCTATGACTCCCCAGAGGGATTTCATCTTCTCCCTGAAACTCGTCCTGGGCCCTGCAGGCCCCAGCTGCGGTCGAATCCGGCAGAGCACGAAAATCGTAAGGAAGAAAAGGCAACCCAGAACAACGGCAGGCAGGATGCCTGCAAGAAACAGCTTGATGATGGATTGCTGGGTCTGCAGTCCGATGATAATGAGGACGACACTGGGCGGCATGACCGTCCCCAACGTGCCTCCGGTCGCGATCGTCCCGCTGCTGAGCAACGAAGAATAGCCGTATTTCTTCATCTGAGGCAGGGCCACGGCCCCCATGGTGGCAACGGTGGCTGTATTGGAACCGCAAATTGCCGCAAAGAGCTCATCCGCACCGATAGTGGCGATGGCAAGACCTCCCCGCCAATGGCCGAACCACTTATAGGCCGCATCGTACAACCTGTCCGCAATCCCGGAGTTGAAAGCAAGATAGCCGAGAAAAATGAAGAGGGGAACCACCGTCAATCCGTATTGCGAAAACGTGCCCCACACGTCCGTTCCCACCATGTTGACGGCGGCATTAAATGAAACCACATGCCAAAACCCGCAGAAGCCCACTATGGCCATTGCGAAGCCGACGGGCATCCCCAGGAGAAAGAGAACGAGGAGGAGACAGACAATGCCGATTATTCCGACTGCGGCCAGGCTCATGCTTCCCCCTTCCGGGTTCCAAGGAAAGAGTGCAGCCCTTCAACCAGGAAGACCAGAGCCAGGGAAAAACACCCGAACGCCACTGCATAGGTGAAGGGGTAATAGACGATACGCAGAGTCTCCGTTACTTCCCCTGTTCTCCAGAGATTCGTTGCATATTTCGCAACCTGCCATCCTATAATTGCGAAAAAGGCCGTACACAAAGTGCAGTTGATTCCGTTCAGGATTCTCTGCAATTTTTTGGGGAAACCCAGGACGAGGATATCCACGGCAATATGGCCGTGCTTGATCTGGGTGTAGCCCAGTGCGAACGCCGTTACGACCGCCCCAAAGTATCCCATGAGTTCAAATGTGCCCCTTATGGGCACCCATACAATCCGCAAGAATATGTTTCCGCAGGTCAGGGCGATCATGACGGCCAAAAGAAACCCGGCAATCCAGAGCAGACTCTGGTTCAACAACCGGCTCATCTTGTCCAGAAACTCCATCCCAATTCCCCCGTTTCAGCAGAATTCAGCACAAGGGTTCCTCTTCAGGACCTGTCCCCTGATCTTGTACAGGTTGCGGGCAGGGACCTTACGCCCTGCCCGCAACCCACGTGGATTTCCGTGTGCAGGTCGACTCCTGCTATCTCCCTTCGTACATCTTCGAAAAGGCCTTGATATCGCTTACCAGCGCCTTGGCCGGAACGCCTTTTGCGCTCTCGGAAGCGACCCATTGGGTCGTAATGGGTTCAAGCAACTTGTCCCATTTGGCCTTTTCCGCCTTGGGAAGACGGATCACGTTCACTCCTTGATTCCTTTTGGACCATGCTACCGACGCCCTGGCATGCCTGTCCATGTATACGCCTGTCCAGGCAGCCTGCTGGGTTCTCAGGCCGTCGAAGACCTCCTGGACATCTTTGGGCAGCGAATTCCACTTCGCCATGTTCATCACCACGGCAAATGGGTATATGGCTGCATCGGTAAGCGTGATATACTTGCACAGCTCCGCAAATTTGAAATCCTTCATGACCTCCAGCGATGAAAACAGTCCCTTCACAACGCCCTTCTGGAGAGCCTCAGGGGTCGCAGGCATGGGCATACCCACGGGGTTGGCGCCCCAGGCCTTCAGTATTTGAGCCGCACCGCCGGATGCGCGCAGGCTGACGCCTTTGATGTCGGCAAGTGTTTTTATGGGTATCTTCGACATGATATTCGAGGGCGCGCTCGTAAACATGGTGAGGACCTTTACCTTGGCAAAAGCCTTGGGCTGGTATTTTTGATAGATATCCCACAAGACCAGACTTCCCACCAGTGAGTTGGGAATCCCCAGAGGAAGGCTTGTGGCATTGGTAATCAGGAAACGTCCCGGCTGATAAGCCATACACAGGCATCCGATGTCGGCCTGGCCCGCAATAACGCCGTCCATCATATCCTTGGCCCCGAGGAGGGTTCCGCCCGGAAAGGTATTAATCAGGACCTTTCCATTGGTCCGAGCCTCCACCTCCTTTTTCCAGCGCTCCATCTGTACACAGGGAAAAGTGGGAGCAGGGGAAAAGTTGGCGTAGGTGAGTTTGATCGGCGCTGCCGCCGCATTGCCGGGGATCAGGCTCACTGCCACTATGGTTGCCAGGAAAACACCCGCTACTACAAAAGCCGTTTTTCGTCGCATGTTCAAACCTCCTTATGGATGGGTGGATGATCCGGAAAACCTACCAGAAAAGACCGATTTTTTCACCCCCTTTCCCAAAAAGGAAACCTCCGGACCCGCCGCACGAGCGAGTCACCCTAAAAAGCCCTTTTCAGCTCTTTGTCAGCTGTCCTCTTTTCGAAGTCCCCGGTCCCTCCAACGAGCAAAGTCTTCCGAACCTTCCCGAGAGATGTACGGGGAAACGATGCGGCAAAAGTCACCTTTTTCGGCCACTTATAACGGGCCAGTTTTCCTTTGCAGAAATTGACGAGGTCCTCCGCAGGGCAGTCAACTCCCTTTTTCTTAATGACAAAGGCATGGCCAACCTCTCCCCATCGACTATCAGGGACCCCAACGACCGCCACGTCTTCTACTCCCGGGTGCCTTCTCAGCACCCGCTCGACTTCTGCCGGGTAGACATTTTCACCCCCGGAAATGTA
>CAZEGG010000286.1:0-4776 GCA_964511755.1 uncultured Desulfobacteraceae bacterium
GGTCAGGTCCGCCAGGGTTGCCGGACCCATGGGCATGCCGAAATCCACCATGGCCTTCTCGATCCGAGCCCCCTCCACGCCGTCGGCCACGAGGAATACGGATCCACCCATGAGGCCGCCCAGTTGCCTGGATACGTAGAACCCGGGTCCGTCATTCACCACGATGGGAATTTTCCGGATGGCCCGTGCGAACGCCACACTGGTGGCTAGTGTCTGGTCGGAGGTTTTTTCGGCGCAGATGATCTCCAGGAGCTGCATCCGGTGAGCTGGATTGAAAAAATGGAGCCCGATCATCCGTCCCGGATCGTTGAGAATCGATGCCATCTCGGTGATGGGCAGGGCCGACGTGTTCGTGCCGAAGATCACGTCGGGCCGGCAGATGCTCTCCAGCTGTTTCCAGATGTCCTGCTTGACCTTCATATCTTCCAGAACGGCCTCGATCACCAGGTCTGCTTCCTTGAGATCCTCCAGCGATGTGGTGATCATGAGCCGGTTCCGGACCATGTCGTCCAGGGCCTCCTGTGTCATTTTCTTCTTTTTGATGGGATAGTCGAAGGTCTTCCGGACCGCGAAGACCCCTTTTTCCAAGGCCTTATCATTGATATCCCACAGGGCCGCCTCGAAACCGTTGGCAAGCAGCAGATTCAGGATGCCGGAGCCCATGACTCCGCCTCCCAGCATGGCGACCTTTCTTATCTTGGCCGGAGCGAGACCCTCGATCCTGGGAAGTCTCCCGGCGGCCCGGGTGTTCAGAAAGATGCCGATCAGATTCTTGGCCACCTCGGAGACGGCGCACTCACTGAAGAGCGCCACCTCTTTCTCGATATCCGGTTCAATGTCGTAGCTGAGGCCTTTCTCAACCGCTTCGATGGCCTTGAACGGGGCGATGTACCCTTTTGCCTTCTGGTAGGTCATGACCTTTGAGTAATTCAAAAGGGCCGTCTTTTCAGCAGCGCTGGGAATCCGGTCGTTCCTGTTTCGGGTCATACGGATCTTTAAATTCAGATCGCCCGACTGAAACCGCTTGGCTGCTTTGACGGCCGTTTCCAGGAGTTCTTCCTGTTCCACCACCTCGTCCACGAGCCCCCTGGAATAGGCCTTTTCCGCCTTGATGGGCTTCCCGACCGTAATCATCTCCAGGGCATTGGGCAGTCCTATGAGGCGGGGCAGTCTCTGGGTACCCCCTGCCCCGGGGATCAGGCCGATCTGGACTTCGGGCTGTCCAAGGTTGACTCCCTTGGCTGCCACGCGATAGTGACAGGCCATGGCCGTCTCAAGGCCGCCGCCCAGGCAGTTTCCATTAATGGCCGCAACGACCGGCTTGGGTCCGGTCTCGATGCCGTTGAGGAAACGCGCGGCAGCGAGTGCGGGTGCGAAAATATCGTCCTTTGTCTTCACCTTCTGGAGCTGGGTGATATCGGCACCGGCGATAAAATTCTTTCCGGCGCCCGTCAGAATAACGGCCTTCACCGCATCGTCCTCGAACGCTTCCGTAACGGCGGACTGGAAGTCCCGGGCCATTTGAGGGGACATCTGATTGACCGGCGGGTTGTCAACGGTGAGTATCGCCAGGCCCTCCCTGAGTTCTGTCCTGATGGTTTTGTAATCCGTTTTCATGGTCATATCCTCTCCCTCCATGTTCTCATTGGTCTCGTCCGAGAAATGAATCGGTCGGCCCTTGTTCTCGCCCCTGCCTGGCCTCCTCTTCCTCGCGAAGCCGTCTCCGGAGGATCTTGCCCACGGCGGACTTCGGCAGGTCCTTGCGGAATTCAACCGTTTTAGGCCGTTTATATGCCGCCAGCTTCTCCTTACAGAACGACATGACCTCTTCTTCTGTCAAGGTCTCTCCTTCCCCGGGGACGATAAAGGCCTTGACGGTTTCCCCTCGATACGCATCCGGGATCCCCACGGTGCAGGCATCCCTTATTTTGGGATGTTGGTAGAGGACTTCATCGATCTCCCGAGGATAGATATTGTATCCACCGGCAATAATCATATCTTTTTTTCGGTCCACGATAAAGATATAATCTTCTTCATCCCGGACTGCGATGTCTCCCGTATGAAGCCAGCCGTCTTTCAGCTGTCCCGCCGTTTCTTCCGGGTTGTCCCAGTAGCCCTGCATCACCAGAGGACTCCTGATGACGATCTCACCCGGTTCGCCCCGGGCGACTTCATGATTTCCTTCCTCCACGTCCACGAAGCGGACATCCGTATCAGGCCAGGGGATTCCGATACTGCCCGTTTTCCTGAGACCCAGCACCGGATTACTGATTCCCAGTGACGTGGTCTCGCTCATGCCCCACCCTTCGCTGTAGGAAATGCCGGCGTCTTTGACCTGTTCAATGAGTTCCACCGGCATGGGCGCGGCGCCGGAGTTCAGCAGCCCGATTCGTCTTGCCAGGTCCAGATCACCGGCCCTGGGATGGTTGATGACCGCGTTGATGATGGTGGGAAGCACCATGTCAAAGGTGAAAAGCGTGGTGATGCCGGTGTCTTCAGCCAAGGCTCTCAATTCGTCAAAGGTGTACATGGGATTGAGATTCACTACGACAGCGCCGAGAGATAACGCGGCGTAGTAGGCAATCACATATTGGGGACTGGTGGGGAGATGAATACCCACCCGGTCGCCCTTCCGAACCCCCAACACACCCATGGCCTCAGCCATCCGCAGGACCTGACTTCTCAGTTCCCAGAAGGTAATCTCCGTACCGTAAAAATTCAAAGCCGGCTTGTCGGGAAAGCCGCCGGCGGCCATGTACAGAAAATCCTGCGCAGGGATGCGTGGATACCGAATGGTGGTCGGCACATCATAATCATAATGCCGCTGCCAGGCTCTTGGCTCCATGGTCTTTACCTCATGTTGATCTGGATCTATGTCCTTTTTCAGTAGTGAAGAAATTCTAGGCTGTCAATAGAAAAATAACCCATAATCTAATTGCCAGTTTAAAAATATGTTGATTTTCCAATGACTATTTGATTAATAGAGCAATAACTGTACTCTTAATATGAAGATGATTCAGAGGAGGCAGTCATGAAAGCAGGCAGACGTCTTGAAAACAGGGTGGCGGTGGTCACCGGGGCAGGAAGCGGCATCGGTCGCGCAACGGCCATCCGCTTCGCCGGAGAAGGCGCGGGACTCGTTCTGGCGGATATGAATGGAGAGGGCCTCCAGGAGACCTTCGAGCTGGTAAAAGGCGCCGGAGGGGAAGCAATTACGAGAAAGGCCGATGTGTCTGTCGAAGATGAAGTGAAGGAACTCATGGATTTTGCGGTGGAGAGCAAGGGCCGCATCGATATCCTGTGCAACAACGCGGGCATTGCCGGGGACCTCGCCGATCTCGAGTCACAAGATTCCGATGTCTGGCAGAGAGTATTGCAGGTCAATCTGATGGGGGCGGTGTTCACCACAAAGCACGTGGCCGGGCACATGCAGGAGCGGAGGTCGGGGGCAATCGTGAATGTGGCCTCCGTGGCCGGCATTCGGTCGGGCGCGGGCGGAAATGCCTACAGTGCCAGCAAGGCGGCGCTCATCAATTTCACCCGGACGGCTGCATGTGATCTGGGCGGATACCAGGTCCGGGTGAACGCCGTCTGTCCCGGACTCATCGAAACCGGAATGACCAAAGCGGTCTTTGACTACGCCCGAAAAGCGGGGAAAGAGGAAAAACTGGGGTATCGCTGCGAGCTGCGGCGCTATGGCAGGCCGGAAGAAGTCGCGTCCGTCATCCTTTTTCTCGCAAGCGACGATGCCAGCTACATCACCGGGCAGGCCATCGCCGTGGACGGCGGCAATACCGCGTCGCTCAACCTCCCGGGAATGAAGTTCTAGACAAGGATACTATTTTGACTTGCCCTTTGGCCGTGGGGCCGGCTTGTCGCTCGGCGGTTCTCCCTCCGGTTCCAGGTTGATCCTGAGATTCCAGGCCATAGCTTCCTTTTTTCGATTCAGGCCGTCCACAAGCAGGTCGGTCAGGGGATCCACAAAATCCAGGAGGTTTTTCGGTTTGCCGAGAAGGATCGATCGGATCACCATGTGTTCGATGGTGCCCAAAATCATGGATCTCACGAGATAGGGATCGATATTGGGCTTGAACTCGCCCGAGGACACTCCTTCATTGATCACGCGGATGATCAACCGGGACATCTCCCGTACATCCTGATAGACCTTGGTCTCCAGAAATTTCCGATTCTGCTTGAGAATCAACATGGCCACGGACGCATAATCGGGTTCTCGCTGATAGAACTCGAGATAATGGTATATGACGGCACGAAGCTTGTTCGCGGCGCCCCGGATATACTTGAGATGGAGCTCTATGAGCTCCTTTCCCTTTCTCGCCGTCTCTCCGGGAATGGAAAAAAGGAGCTCCTCCTTGGAAGTGAAATATTCGTAAATCGTGGCATCCGAAACGCCCGCCTCCTGGGCTACATCGGAGATGGTTGTCTCCTGAAATCCCTTCTGAGCGAATATTCTTTCGGCAGCCTTAAGGATTTTTTCTTTCCGGATCGTTGACTTCCTTTGGACGGCCATCTTCTTCTCCTTGAACGCCGCCCGACAATGAACCTTTTCTGCCGGACAGGGGACGACGCCATTGATTGACCTGAGAAAATACGGGCATCTCAGGGATTGCCACATCGTTCTCTGGTGTCAATTTCTAGTGAGACTTTGATTTACATGGCTTTTTACTACACCAAATCAAAATTGGTCAAGAAAATTATATGGTGTCATTAATTTTTCAAACATAATCCTTGACTTTTTCATTTGACCCCCTTTATAAA
>CAZEGG010000287.1:0-4767 GCA_964511755.1 uncultured Desulfobacteraceae bacterium
GTTTCCAATCCAGAAATGAGATATTTTTTACAAGATCAAGAAAATCAAGGGATTACGCGGAGACATACGTCAGTACGCCGCACAAGTGATCCCGAAGATTGACGATGAGATGGTGAAAAATAGCCATTTATGGATGGAAACCATCTAACTCCCGTGTCCCAGCTCGGCCGAAATCTTCTCGCAGGTTTCCCGCACTCTCGCTGCAAAATCGTTGAGTTCTTCTCCCGGGACACCATGTCCCGCAGGAACAGCGATCCCAAGGGCGGCTATGACCTTGTGTGTATAGTCCCTGATGGGAGCGGCGATACCGATGATTCCTTCGACGGCCTCACCATTCTCGATGACATAGCCTCGTTTCCTGATTTCTTCCAATCGGTTCCTGAATTCTTCTTCATCCGTGATGGACCGCGCGGTATACGGCACAAGTGGAGACTTATCGATAATTTCATCAAATTTATCAGGCTCCAGATGGGCACTCAATATCATACCGAGCATACCGTAATGGAGAGGCCTGCGCCAGCCGATGTCCGATGAAATGCGGACCATACCGTTTCCCTCACGCTTATCAACATACACCAGTTCTTCTTCCATTATGACGCCGAGAAGGACGGTGGATCGAGTTCTTTTCTGCAAGAGATCCATGAAATGGGCCGACGCCTTTCCCAGGGAGAAGGAAGAAAAGACAATCCCGCCGAGTTCGAACAAGCGCATTCCCAGTTTGTACCGCTTTGTGTTCGGGTCCTGCTGAAGATATTTCCGGTTGATCAGGTTAACCAGCATCCTCTTGACAGTCGTTTTGTTCAGGCCGGTTTGTCTGACAATTTCGGATAGTCCCAACTCCTTATTTTCAAACGTAAAGCAGTCGATTATATCCAGGGCGCGTTCAACCGCCTGGACCCGATACGAAGGCTCCCGCTCGTCCCTATTTCCACCGTTCATTACCCATCTCCCGATTCCACTCCCGCCACGTTCCTTTTTCCTTGACATTAGCAAGCCCGTTGGATAAAGTCAATTACATTATGAACCCATGTTTCATATGGTGAAACTACTGGATGGGAGGGCCGGCCATGATTGATGATCTGCGGGGATTTCTTGATGCTCTGAAAGAAAAAGGGAAGCTCCGGACTGTTGAGAATGCAGACTGGGACCTCGAAATCGGGACAATCAACGAGCTGATGGCCGAACGGCAGGGTCCGGGTCTGATCTTCGACCATATCAATGGCTATCCTCCGGGCTACCGGGTGGCCACAAACCTCATGCATCACAGGATAGGACAGAAACTGGCGTTCGGCTTTCCCGACGGGATGTCCGATCTGGAATGCGTTGCCGACTGGAAAGACAGATGGAATAAATTCGTGCCGGTTCCCCCTGTCGAGGTCAATGACGGGCCTATCAGGGAAAATGTCCTGACCGGAGACGACATCGACATATATAAGATACCGACCCCCAAATGGCATACGCACGACGGCGGCCGGTATATCGGGACCGGCGTCATTACCATCACCAGGGATCCCGACGAGGGCTGGGTAAATTTCGGCACCTACCGAGTCATGATTCAGGACAAGACCACCCTGGCTTTTTATGCATCTCCGGGGAAACACGCCACCATCATGCGGGAAAAGTACTGGGCGGAAGGGAAACCGTGCCCCGTGGCAATGTGTTTCGGCCAGGACATGCTGCTTTTCGGCATTTCCACCATCGGCCTTCCCTGGGGCATGTCGGAATACGATCTGGCGGGATATATCAAAGGCAAAGGCATTGACGTGGTGATGGACGAGAAAACAGGGCTACCCATTCCGGCCACTGCTGAGATTGTGGCCTGCGGCTTTTCACCGCCGCCGGCAGAAGACAGCAGGCCGGAGGGACCTTTCGGCGAATGGCAGGGATACTATGCGTCGGGGACAAGGAACGAGCCTGTAGTGCATATCCAGACGCTCTACCATCGAAACGATCCCATCCTTTTCGGTCAACCTCCCGTTAAGCCGCCGGTAAATACCTGGTTCCCCATTCCCCTCCACACAGCAAGTTTCCTCTGGAACCGTCTGGAAAAATCCGGCATGATGGGCATCCGCGGGGTGTATGTACACGGCCCGGGCAACCGGATCATTGCCGTTATCTCTCTCAAGCAGAGATATCTCGGGCATGCCAGACAGATCGCTACCCTCGCCGGGGCCTTCCTGCAGGGCGGAGCATGTACCGGACGGTACATTATAACGGTCGATGAAGACATCGATCCCTCGAATCTCGATGAAGTCCTCTGGGCTGTCTGCACGCGCTGTGATCCCGGGAATTACATAGACATTGTACCGGGATTCTTGACCAGTCCGCTCGATCCCATGCTTAACCCCGACAAACGGGCAAGAAAGGATTATACCACATCCAAGGTTTTTATAGACGCGTGCCGGCCTTACCATTGGAAAGACGTATTTCCGCCGGTCAATGTGGCGGGGCACGATCTGCGGGAAAAAATCCTCAAGAAATGGAAGGACCTGTTCGAAGGAAGCTAATGCCGCGTCTCAAGAATTTTGCACCCGATCCTGGCAATTTGAAGTGATAGCGAAGCCTGAGATGGAATCCCGCTTCAGCGGGATGTAAATCCGAATTTCGAAATCCGGAATCCGAAACAACAGCAAAATCCGAATGTTCAAAATTCAAAACGGGTGCTCTTGAGCACATAAGCGTTTAGGTTATCCGTATTTTTGTCATTCGAATTTGTTTCGAGTTTCGATATTGGGATTTCGAATTTTCCGCCAACCCGATAGTGGGTCAAACGGAACTTGTGAGACTGGAGACTGGGAGCTATTTTTCTCCTTGAAAGTCTCTCACAGAACCGGCTCTCGCCAAAGAACTACAATGCCGTACAGAGGGAAAAATGAGCAAAGTAGTGCTTCTCATCGGGACTCTTGACACGAAAGGTGAGGAGATCAGCCTGCTCAAAGCTCTGATCCTCGGAAGAGGGCACGATGTCCTTGTCGCAGACCCCGGCATATTGGGGAAGCCCTACCTCAAGGCGGATATTCCACGCGAACAAATTGCCGAAGCAGCCGGAACCACCATTGACACCCTGAGAGAGAAGGCGGATGAAGCACACGCCCAGAAGGTCATGGGCGTCGGGCTGAACAAGATTGTGCGTTCCTTATCGGAATCCGGCCGCATTCAGGGTCTGCTGGCCATAGGCGGCGGGCAGGGTTCCGTTATCGTCGCCCCGACGCTCAAATCCCTGTCTCTCGGATTTCCAAAACTGCTCGTTTCAACAAAGGCCAGCCAGGCCGGAATCAGGCCCTATGTGGGGTCGAAGGACGTGGCGGTTCTTCCGCCGGTGGCCGATCTTGCGGGCATCAACCGTCTGACCCGCAGGATACTGACCAACGCTGCAGGGGCGATATCCGGAATGGTGGAAATGGAAGAGCCGGTTGGCGAAGACAAACCCCTTATCGTACTGAGCATGAACGGAACGGTCACCGGTTGCGGCCTTGCCGTGAAATCCCTTTTGGAAGAGGACGGGTATGAAGTGCTCGTCTTTCACAGCATCGGGACGGGCGGTGAAGCGTTGGAGTCCTATGTGGCTGATCAGGATGTGTCCGGGGTCATTGAGCTCGCGGTCAACGAGATCGGGAATGAGCTTTTCGGAGGGCTCGCCTCTGCCGGCCCGCGCCGTCTTGAATCGGCCGTGGTCAAGGGGATCCCCCTGGTTCTCGTTCCCGGAAGCGCAGACTTCATCAACTTCCTCGGACCCGATACCGTCCCGGAAAAATACCAAAACAGGAAACTCCATGTGCATAATCCCCAGGCCACCCTCTTGCGAACGAATGAGCCGGAGAACCGCCTCCTGGGGGAGACCATCGCACGAAAACTGAATCAGGCCCGGGGACACGCAGCGATTATGTGGCCCAAATTGGGGCTTTCAACAGTGGACTGCAAAGGAAAACCATTTTGGGACCCGGATGCGGACCGGGCTTTGCTCGAAAGCCTGAGAGAACATCTCGACCCGAAAATTTCCATACGGGAAGTAGATGCGTACATCAACGATCGCGACTTCGCAGAGGTGGTGGTGGAAATATTGAAAGTGGGGATCCCGAACGCAGACTGATTCACTCATCGTTTCACTGAACATTTTTGGTTCATGCGGTTTTTTGGTACCTACAGGCCGGTACACGGCTCAAGGGTAGGGGATAGGACCTTTTTTCTTGACCCGCAAGGCCGAAACCCGTATGATTTCTATTTAAACGTGAAAGTTCTCATCACCCTTGTCACCTCTCTTTCCCCTCACTGCTCACATCACAGTGTCGGAGGTGAAGATGGCCAAAACCCTCGATATGGACCTTGAAGAACGAGTCAACCTCTTCAGGTGCGCCATGGGTTTTCAAGGGATCTCGGATTGTGAGCTTAAAAAAATTGCTCACGAGGCTTCCGTGGGATCGTTTGAGCCCGGTGAGGCCGTTTTTTTTGAAGAGGATCCATGCGAGGCCTTCTGTGTGGTGGCTGAAGGCCTTGTCAGAGTTTCCATCGGATCATCCTCCGGAAATCGAATGACTTACCTATTGGCAGGCCGGGGAGAACCTTTGAACCTGGTAGGTCCCTTCACCGGTTCGCCCCGGCTCCTTTTTGCCGAAGCCGTGAGCAAGGCCAAAGTGGTTTTTGTGAAACGGGATGCGTTTCTCTCCTTCGCCATCAGAAACCCTCAGGTCATGATCAACGTTATCTCCATCCTCGGAAAGGCGGTCGACAGCGCAAACGGCAGAGTGCTGGACATGTGGGAGAAACCTG
>CAZEGG010000288.1:0-4746 GCA_964511755.1 uncultured Desulfobacteraceae bacterium
TGGCATGCCTGGCAAGCGGCAAATCCTTCTTCTTCTCTCCCGTCTGGGGATCGCCAATCTCTCCCAGATGGAACAAGGCAGAAGAACTGAGGCTGAAGATCAGGGAATTGAAATTCACCTCCGGCAGGGGAGGCGGTTCCGGTTCCCTTTTCTCCTCCATCCGGGGTGCTTCCTGCCGCTTCTCTTCCTGCACCGTTTCCTTTTCCTTCAGATCACCCTTTTCGTCAAAGGACCGCCGGTCCTTAATGACAAATCCCTTTTCTTCCTGTTCTGCCATCTCCTTGACTCCTCCAGATGATAGTCTTCACCACAGAGGCACAGGGGAACCTTCCCAGTGCCGTGTCTCAAAAGCTTTGCACCTGGTTTTAGCGATGTAACATGTTGATGAAACACGTCATAAAACAAGAATCGTGTAAATCCGAATTCCGAAATCCGAGGCCGGTTGAGCCGGTTTGCCGGTCGGGCCGGGTAAACGCGAAACGGATTAACGGGCTCAATTTCTGATTCGTCTCGAATTTTCCGTCAACGCTCCAGTGGGACAAATCTACGCTGCTACAGCTCAATGCGGCGGGCCGTGTACACGTTTTCCAGTTCCCGCAGGGCCTCAAGAGACTCATCGCTCACCACGGTGTTCGTGGCGAGAAAGATAACATTCTGCCCTTTCTCTTTCTGTTGTCCCACCTGCATGCGGCTGATATTAATTCCGTATTTTCCCAAGGTCGTCCCGATACGGCCGATGACCCCCGGACTGTCGTCATTCCGGATGAAGAGGTTATGGCCCTCGGGGATGGCTTCGAGGTAGAAATCGTTGATCCGGAGGATCCGCGGAAGCGTCCTGCCGAAAATGGTGCCTGAGACGATGTTCTCTCCCTCGAGGGTCTTGACCCGCATGTTCACGAGACTTCCGAAATCTTCCGACGTGCTGCTCTTGGATTCCACCACCTTGATCCCCCGCTCTCCGGCAATGAACCGGGCATTCACGAAGTTCACGTCGTCCTTCAGGATAGGCGTCAGAAGCCCCTTGAGAGCGGCAGTGGTCAGAGGCCCGACATCATACTCCACCACCTTCCCCGAATAGTTCACCTGAAATTCCACAACCGCGCTCTCCGCCAGCTGGGCCTGGAGCGAGCCCATCCGCTCCGTCAGGGTCACGTAGGGCCGCAGGGTCGTCATGAGCTCCTCGCTGATGCTCGGGACGTTGACGGCATTCTTCACGGTTCCGTGGAGGAGATAAGCCGCGATCTGTTCCGCCACGTCCCGGGCCACGTTATCCTGAGCCTCCCGCGTGGACGCGCCCAGATGCGGGGTACAGACGAAATTCTGGAGTTCCATGAGCTTCATTTTTCCCGGCGGCTCGGAAGTGAACACGTCAAAGGCGGCACCGCTCAAATGGCCGGATGCCAGGGCGTCATAGACGTCATCCTCATTGACAATCCCGCCCCGGGCACAGTTGATGACATAGGCACCCTTTTTCATTTTGGCGATGGCATCCCGGTCGATGAGGTTGGTGGTCTCCTCGGTTTTGGGGGTATGAACGGTGAGGTAATCGGCCCGCTCCAGCAGTTCATCGAAGGAGACCGGCTCCAGATCAAGCTTTTCAATGGCCTCGGGCTTGATGTACGGATCGAAGACGATCACCTTCATCTTGAGGCCCCTGGCCCGGTCCGCCACGATGCGGCCGATGTGCCCGGCTCCGATGAGTCCCAGGGTCTTGTTGTACAGCTCACGGCCCTGGAGCTTCTTCTTCTCCCATTTGCCTTCTTTCAGGGAGGCCGTGGCCTGGGGAATGTTCCTGGAAAGGGCCATAATCATGGCCATGGTGTGCTCGGCCGTGGTGATGGTATTTCCTTCCGGCGTGTTCATCACTACGATACCCCTTTTGCTGGCCCCGGGGATATTCACGTTGTCAAGGCCGATCCCGGCACGGCCGATGACCTTCAGGTTTTCGGCCGCCTCGATGATGTCCGCCGTGACCTTGGTGGCACTGCGGATAACCAGCCCGTCGTACTGCCCGATGATTTCCTTGAGTTCCTCCGGCGTCAGTCCCGTATTCACGTCCACATCGATGCCGGGAGTATCCCGAAGGATCCTGATACCCACTTCCGACAGGTTGTCGCTCACCAGTACTTTCATACATTCCTCCCTTCCAGGCGCCGCTCTTCCGTCTCTTGAAATCCCGCAGCCGGTGCGCCGCGATCCGCTTCCTGCGCGGCAATGACCTTTCCTTTCAGCCAATTCGCTTCAGGCACCCTTCTCCGGTGCGTGAGAGTATATCCAAGCCCAATGGGGAAGTCAATTCAGGAAATATCCTCTGGTTACCGGCAAGGCATCATTCCCGCCGGTGGCGGGATTGCCTTCGCTCGCTCCTCCTTACGGCGTATTGTTGTATACGCCTCAGTCGTCGCTCCCCGGCGCCCCCGCAGGCAACGGGATCTTCGACTTGCATCTCATGCTTTGCTAATGACCAGGGTCTTTCTCCAAAATGGAGATGAAATTTAAAGGGGGATTTGAGAAAGCGTCGATGGGCTTTGCCGCATTGTCGAAAAAGTTCTTGACATTCCTTAAAAAAGTTGGTATTCCCTGTTCCGTTCGCGGGCAGGGAAGCTGGTTTTTCTCTTCCGGGGGAAAGGAGTTTCTCTGTCTTTTGTCATCAAACCTGTTGATAATGCTGAAGAAAGGAGGTGATAGGTCCGTTTTTGGAGAAAATGGATGTTTTTTGGCTATAACCCTTTTTCAAAATCTTTTTCTTTAGGAGGAAAGAGTAATGAAAAAATTTCTGCTTTTTGGTTTCGCAGCCCTGCTGCTGGTGGCGTTCTGCGCGCCCGCCATGGCGGCGGAAAAGAAGGTGAGCTTCTATGGCGATTTCCGCTTCAACACGTGGTGGTATAAGAAGAGCGATAACTACGTCTCGAATTATGAGGGGTTGTATAATCCGAACAACAAGTCCTACTCTGAGCTCATGTTTGTACCGGATTATGGCGACAGCCGCTTCGGCGCCATGTTTTCGGAAGGACCCTTGAGCGCCCAGGTGGAGATTAGGCCCACGAGCGATGTTAGCTACCGCCAGTGGTGGGGCCAGTATGACTTCGGCTCGTTCCAGCTCCTGATCGGCCACACCTACACCCCGGCGTGCATAGCCTTTAGCAACTCCCAGTTCGAGTCCGAGGACATCTACGTTTACGGCAGCTTCCTGTCCCGTCTGCGGACCAACCAGATCCGAATCACTGTCCCCTTCGCCATGGGGAGTTTCAAGATTGCAGCCCAGAACAACCCAACCGGTGCCCCCGACTATCTCGGCGGAGCACCTACTAATATAGAGACCAAAATGACTCTTCCGGAGTTTGAAGGCTGCTTAACCCTCAACCTAGGGCCGGCGACCCTCGACCTCTTCGGCGGCTACGGCACTTATAAGCTGACCGACCCAGCAGGCGGGTTTGACCAGGATGTGAATTCCGCTATTTACGGCGCCAAGGTGAACGTTCCCTTCGGTCCCCTGTACTTTACGGCCGAGTATTACGGCGGCAAGAACCCCGGGAACTACGCCGCAGTGACCTCTTCCGTCTTGAATTATGGGAGCATGCTGATAAATACCGCCACGGGTCAGACCACCGATTCCAAACTCAGAGGGTACGGCGCTGTCGTGGGTTACAAAGTGAGCGACATGATGACTGCAGAGCTCGGCTATTTTACTCAAAAGAATGAAAGGTATCTGCAGGAATCGGATGACAACGGCGCCTATTACCTGGATGTTGCCATCACCCCGGTCAAGGGCCTGACCATCTATCCCGAGATCGGCTGCTTTAACGAAAAGAATCTTGTCCTGGCAGACGGTACAAAGATAAAACAAGGCAAGCGGACCTACATCGGCGCCTACTGGAAGATCTCCTTCTAGGATGACGTCGCCACTAGAATTTCACTTTTAACCGTGAACCCGGCCGGGCGGAGACGCCTCGCCGGGTTTTTTCTTCCCAGTTTTCCCTTTGCTTGACCTTCTCCCCACATGATGCTATAGCATACTCCTTGTCACGACGAAACGCTCCCATGACGAGGGAGGCCGAATCGATTTTCGTGTTTCCTTTTCCTCATGGCGCCTGACTCTCATTTTCCCCCTTTTTCAAAGGGGGACCAAGGGGGATTTTCTCGATATGAAAAAACGTCGCCTCTCTTTCAAGTTCTTCACTCTCTCTCTTTTTGCTCTCATCCCGGCTTTTGCGGCATCACCCGCGCTGGCCGCCGACAGGACCCTGGCACTTTTTCCGTTTGCCGTTTACGCCGAGCACCCGGGCAATTATGTCAGGCAGGGTCTCAGGACCATGTTTGTTTCCCGTCTCTCGGGCGGCGGCCTCGACGTCATAACCGATCAGGACTTCGGTTCCCTGCTGACGGAGGAGGAACGGACAGGAAAAATCACCAGAGACCGGGTGGAAAAGGTGGCCAGGGAGCGCAAGGCCGACTATGCCGTCTTCGGCAGTGTCACCACTATAGGTGGGGGGTCCAGCCTGGACCTCTCGTTCCTGGATCTCACAAAGACCCCGCCGAAGCTGACCCATGTCTCAGAAGCCATGACCGGGGACCAGTTCATTCCCAAGCTTGCCGAGGTTGCCAACCGTTTCCGGGCCATCATCGAAGGGAGGTATGCGGGAATCCGGAGAATAGTGGGTGGACCCGGGCCATCGGCCCCCGAAGCTCCTTCGGGGGGGATCTTTTCGAAACTGGGGCAGCCAGAAGGAACCGGAGAGGGGGAGG